>JAIRZG010000149.1 GCA_031267345.1 Zoogloeaceae bacterium | reverse complement strand
GAGGGTACGGAGATGGTGATGCCGGGGGACAACGTGACCATAGAGGTGAAGCTGATAGCGCCGATTGCGATGGAAGAAGGCTTGCGTTTCGCCATCCGCGAAGGCGGTCGCACCGTCGGTGCGGGCGTCGTCGCCAAAATCATCGAGTAAGGAAGATTCGCGGTTGTAATGCAGGGCGCCCTCGCGGAGGGCGCTTTGTAGTGTTGCAGGGGTATAGCTCAACTGGCAGAGCGTCGGTCTCCAAAACCGAAGGTTGGGGGTTCGATTCCCTCTGCCCCTGCCCATTTTTTTAGTCCCGATCCGGGCGTTTCCGGAAGGTTTTTTGAACGACATGGCCGACAAAATCAAGATAGTGCTTGCCCTGCTGCTGTTTGCGGCGGGTATTGCCGGGTTTTACCTGCTCTCTGAACAGGCATTGGTGCTGCGTGTGCTGGCGATTGCCGCTGGCGTGATCGCGGGCGGGGTGCTGTTTTGCAAGGCGACGGAAGCGGGCGGACGTTTCGTGCAGTTGTGGCGCGAAGCCTGGGTGGAGCTGAAAAAAGTGGTCTGGCCCACCCGCAAGGAAACCACGCAGGTGACGCTACAGGTGTTCTTCTTTGTGGTGATCATGGCGCTGTTCCTGTTCGTCGCGGATAAAAGCCTGGAGTGGTTGGTCTATGGCCTGATTCTGGGGACGCCGACATGAGCGACAAGTCCTACAAGTCCTGGTACGTGGTGCATGTCTATTCCGGCTTTGAAAAAAGCGTCATGCGCGCCCTGAAGGAACGCATCGATCGTTCCGGTCTGGCGGACATGTTCGCCAACATTCTGGTGCCGACCGAAGAAGTAGTGGAAATGAAGAATGGTCAGCGTTCCATCACCGAACGCAAGTTCTATCCCGGCTATGTGCTGGTGGAAATGGAGATGAACGACGATTCCTGGCATCTGGTGAAGGATACGCCCAAAGTGACCGGCTTTATTGGCGGCACGGCGACCAAGCCCGCGCCCATTTCCCCGAAGGAAGTCGAGCGCATTCTGCAACAGATTCAAGCGGGCGCGGAAAAGCCCCGTCCCAAGGTGCTGTTTGAAGTCGGCGAGAACGTGCGAATCAAGGAAGGTCCGTTCAACGACTTTCAGGGCGCGGTGGAAAACATTGATTATGACACAAGCCGTATTACCGTCATGGTCAGCATTTTTGGTCGCGCGACGCCGGTGGTGCTGGAATTCACCCAGGTCGAGAAGCTCTGAGGCAAATGGTTTTACAGGCTGGCCGGAGGCCTTGATTCCGGCAAGAGGAGCGTCAGTAGGGGCTTGTCCGAACCCGCGTCATTACTCACTTTCAAGGAGCCAACATGGCCAAGAAAATTATCGGCTACATCAAGCTGCAAGTGCCGGCCGGAAAAGCGAATCCTTCGCCCCCCATCGGCCCCGCCCTGGGTCAGCGCGGGTTGAATATCATGGAATTCTGCAAGGCGTTCAACGCCCAGACGCAGGGTGTGGAGCCGGGGCTGCCCATTCCCGTGGTGATTACCGCCTTTGCGGACAAGTCCTTCACCTTTGTGATGAAGACGCCGCCCGCGACCATCCTGATCAAGAAAGCCGCCAAAGTCGACAAGGGTTCGCCCAAACCGCATACCGACAAGGTGGGCAAGATTACCCGCGCCCAGTGCGAAGACATCGCCAAGGCCAAACTGCCTGACCTGACCGCCGCCGACATGAACGCCGCCGTGCGCACCATCGCCGGTTCCGCGCGCAGCATGGGCATTACCGTGGAGGGGCTGTAATCATGGCGAAACTTTCCAAAAGACAAAAGGCGCTGGTTGGCAGGATTGAGGCGCAAAAACTCTATCCCGTCAGCGAGGCGCTGAATCTGGCGAAAGCGGCGGCGACCGCCAAATTCGACGAATCCATTGATGTCGCCGTCAATCTGGGTATTGACGCGCGCAAATCCGACCAACTGGTGCGCGGCTCCATCGTGCTGCCAGCGGGTACGGGCAAGACGGCGCGCGTTGCCGTGTTCGCTCAGGGCGAAAAGGCCGAAGCCGCCAAGGCGGCGGGTGCGGACGTGGTGGGCTTTGAAGACCTGGCGGCGGAAGTCAAGGGCGGCAACCTGAATTTTGATGTGGTCATCGCCACGCCGGACGCCATGCGGATTGTCGGTCAGTTGGGGCAGATTCTCGGCCCGCGCGGGCTGATGCCCAATCCGAAGATCGGCACAGTGACGATGGATGTGGCCACCGCCGTACAGAACGCCAAGGCAGGTCAGGTGCAGTACCGCACCGACAAGGGCGGCATCATTCACGCCACCATCGGGCGCGCTTCTTTCCCGGTGGAAAAGCTGGAGCAAAACCTGAAGGCGCTGATTGATGCCCTGAACAAAGCCAGGCCCGCTGCCGCCAAAGGTCAGTATCTGAAAAAAATCGCCGTGACCAGCACCATGGGTCCCGGTGTGCGCGTGGATCAGGTCAGTCTGATCGGCGCGTAAGGTTTTACAAGACTTTGGGACGCAGAATTTGCCGCAAGGCATTTTCTGCGGATCGTCAAAGACCGCAGGCGCTGCCGGATTTCCGGCGGCTTAAATGGTTGTATCGGCCTGCGTAGACGGTGTTGCCCGAACAAGGATTTTGTCGGCTGTCTAAAAAACGACCGATTGCTTTCTGGTTCAGGTCGCCGTAAGGAGTGGCGGAGCAGATGCTTCGTCATGTTTTGACTTGAAAGGAGGAAAGACCCGTGGGTCTCAATCTCGAAGACAAAAAAGCGGTTGTGGCGGCGGTGTCGGCTCAGGTAGCCCAGGCCCAGACCATCGCGCTGGCTGAATATCGCGGCATTGGGGTGGGTGATCTCACCGCGTTGCGAAAGAAGGCGCGCGAGGCGGGCGTGTATCTGCATGTGCTGAAAAACACCCTGGTGCGTCGGGCTGTGGAAGGGACGCCGTTTGCGGAACTTTCCCGCCAACTGGTCGGCCCCTTGATCTATGGTATTTCCAGGGATCCGGTGGCGGCCGCCAGGGTGTTGCACGACTTTGCCAAAACCAACGACAAGCTGGTGATCAAGGCAGGCGCTTACGCGGGCAAGGTGTTGGACAAGGCGGGCGTACAAGCCCTGGCTTCCATCCCCGGTCGCGAAGAACTGCTCGCCAGACTGTTGGGCGTCATGCAGGCCCCGGTTGCCGGTTTTGCCGGAGCCTTGGCCGCGCTTGCCAAGCAACGTGAAACTGCCGCCGCCTGATCGGGCGCGGCGCATTCTTTACCGATTGTGTATCAGGAGCAATGTAAATGGCTATTTCCAAAGAAGACATCCTCGAAGCCGTAGGCGCGATGACTGTCATGGAGTTGAACGACCTTGTCAAGGCGTTTGAAGAAAAATTTGGCGTTTCCGCCGCCTCTTTCGCCGCGCCTGCTGCGGGCGCAGCCGTCCCCGGCGCTGCCGCTGCGGAAGAACAGACTGAATTCACCGTGGTGCTGACCGCTACGGGCGACAAGAAGGTGGAAGTCATCAAGGTGGTGCGCGCCGCGACCGGACTGGGCTTGAAGGAAGCCAAGGACGTGGTGGATGGCGCGCCCAAGCCGGTCAAGGAAGGCATTTCCAAAGCCGACGCCGAAGCCTTGAAGAAGCAACTGGAAGACGCAGGCGCCAAGGTCGATCTGAAATAAGCCTTGCGTGTTTGAGCACCGGGCTGGCGGCCTTTTCTGGCCGTCGGCCTTTTTCCGTTTCCTGATGATTACGAAAGGCCGCGATTGATGTTGTATGCCCGTCGTCCAGAACGCAAACACAAACCGACGCGCCTGCCCGCACGCCGGGCGTTGTCTTTGCCTTTTGGTTTTCCGCTTTGCCGCCAGACAAACTGGCGAACCGTTTCCCGACTTTTTACCCAGGAGCCATCATGAGTGCCGTCGCTTCCTCTATTTATTCCCATACCGAGAAAAAACGCATCCGCAAGAGCTTTGCCAAGCGTGAACACGTCCTGGAAGTGCCTTATCTTCTGGCGACGCAACTGGCCTCTTTTTCCGAGTTTCTTCAGGCGGATGTGGCAGGGGAAGCGCGGAAAAACCAGGGCTTGCAGGCCGCGTTTACTTCCATTTTCCCCATCGTTTCCCATTCCGGCAACGCCCGCCTGGAGTTCGTCAGCTACCGGCTGGGCGAACCGGCCTTTGATGTCAAGGAATGCCACCAGCGCGGCCTGACCTTCGCTTCTTCCCTGCGCGCCAAGGTGCGCCTGATCATTCTCGATCGTGAAACTTCCGCCGAAACCATCAAGGAAGTGAAGGAGCAGGAAGTGTACATGGGCGAAATTCCGCGCATGACCGAAA
The DNA here is from genome assembly GCA_031267345.1 of Zoogloeaceae bacterium. Lineage (GTDB taxonomy): Bacteria > Pseudomonadota > Gammaproteobacteria > Burkholderiales > Rhodocyclaceae > Azovibrio. The sequence continues at coordinate 22,812 of JAIRZG010000149.1, read as the reverse complement.
ACGGGTCCTTTGTCATCAATGGCACCGAGCGCGTGATTGTGTCGCAGTTGCACCGTTCGCCCGGCGTCTTTTTCGAGCATGACCGGGGCAAGACCCATTCTTCCGGCAAGCTCCTGTTTTCCGCGCGCATCATTCCTTATCGCGGGTCCTGGCTGGATTTCGAGTTTGATCCCAAAGACCTGCTTTTTTTCCGCGTCGACCGTCGCCGCAAGATGCCGGTGACGACGCTCCTGATGGCGCTGGGACTGAAACCGGAAGAAATTCTGGCTGAATTCTTCGAGTTCGATCGGATCACGCTGAAAAAGGATCGCGTGGAATTTGCCGTGCTGCCTGACCGCCTGCGCGGCGAAATGGCGCGGTTCGACATTTGCGCGCCCGATGGCAAGGTGATCGTCGCCAAGGACAAGCGCATTACCGCACGTCATATCCGCGATATGCAGGAAGCGAAGCTGAAAAGCCTCATCGTACCGGGCGATTTTGTCGTCGGGCGAGTGATGGCGACGGCGATTGTCGACAAGAACACTGGCGAAACGCTGGCGGAGGCCAATGAAGAAATTACCGAAGCGTTGCTGGCCAAATTGCAGGAAATCGAAGTAGGTGAAATTAGCACCCTGTACATCAACGACCTGGATCGCGGCGCGTTCATTTCGCAAACTCTGAGAAGCCACGACAACCTTACCCGTCAGGCCGCCCGCGTCGCCATTTATCGCATGATGCGTCCCGGCGAGCCGCCGACGGAAGAAGCGGTGGAAATCCTTTTCCGGGGTTTGTTTTACGCCGACGAACGCTACAACCTGTCTGAAGTTGGGCGCATGAAGTTCAACCGTCGTCTGGGGCGCGAGCAGGTTATCGAATACAAGGTGATGGTCAGGAGCCTGCAATCGCGCGCCGAAGCCGCCCTGAAAAAGCTGACGGAAGAAACGGGCAAGCCGCTCGCCATCATTCAGGAACTGGTCTCCCAGCTTTCCTACGGCCCGCGCGCGCTGGAGGAAAACATGACGTCGGCTGCCGCCGAAGAACTGGCGAGGCGTCTGAAAAAACTCGGCGCGAACGCCGACGTGGGCGAGCAACTCACCCTTTCGCCGCGCGATATTGTCGATGTCATCAAGGTGCTGGTCGACCTGCGTAATGGACGCGGCGACATCGACGACATCGACCACCTGGGCAACCGTCGGGTGCGTTCGGTCGGCGAACTGGCGGAAAACCAGTTTCGCGCCGGTCTGGTGCGCGTCGAGCGCGCGGTCAAGGAGCGGCTGAATCAGGCGGAATCCGACAACCTGATGCCGCACGATCTGATCAACGCCAAGCCGATTTCCGCCGCGATCAAGGAATTCTTCGGCTCCAGTCAGTTGTCGCAGTTCATGGATCAGACCAATCCGCTGTCGGAAATCACCCACAAGCGGCGCGTCTCCGCGCTTGGCCCCGGTGGTCTGACGCGCGAGCGCGCCGGTTTCGAGGTGCGCGACGTGCATCCCACCCATTATGGGCGCGTCTGCCCGATTGAAACGCCGGAAGGCCCGAATATCGGCCTCATCAACTCGCTGGCGCTCTACGCCAAGGTCAATGACTACGGCTTTATTGAGACTGCGTACCGCAAGGTGATGGGCGGCAAGGCGACGAGCGAGATTGAGTTCCTTTCCGCCATTGAAGAAGGCGCGTATGTCATTGCCCAGGCCAACGCCACGCTGGACAAGAAAGGACGGTTGACCGACGAACTGGTGACATGCCGCGAAAAAGGCGAAACCATTCTGGCGGAACCCGGTCGTGTGCAGTATATGGACGTTGCGCCGGGGCAGATTGTTTCCGTCGCCGCCTCGCTGATTCCCTTCCTTGAACACGATGACGCCAACCGCGCCCTGATGGGCGCGAATATGCAGCGTCAGGCCGTGCCCTGCCTCCGGCCAGAAAAGCCGCTGGTCGGTACGGGCATCGAGCGCACGGTGGCGGTCGACTCCGGCACGGCGGTGATTGCCCTGCGCGGTGGTGTGGTCGACTATGTCGACGCCGGACGCGTGGTGGTGCGCGTTGATGATGACGCGACCCAGGTCGGCGGCGTGGGTGTGGATATTTACAATCTGGTGAAATACACCCGTTCCAACCAGAGCACCAACATCAACCAGCGTCCGATGGTCAAGGTCGGCGATGTCATCGCCAGGGGCGACGTGGTGGCGGATGGCGCTTCCACCGATCAGGGCGAACTGGCGTTGGGGCAGAACATGCTCATCGCCTTCATGCCCTGGAATGGCTACAACTACGAAGATTCGATTCTCATCTCCGAGCGCGTGGTCGCCGAAGACCGCTACACCTCCATCCACATCGAGGAACTTTCGGTGGTGGCGCGCGACACCAAGCTGGGGCCGGAAGAAATCACCCGCGACATCGCTTCGCTGGGCGAAGCGCAGTTGTCGCGTCTGGATGAATCCGGCATTGTCTTTATCGGCGCGGAAGTGGCAGCGGGCGACGTGTTGGTGGGCAAGGTCACGCCCAAGGGCGAAACCACGCTGACGCCGGAAGAAAAACTGCTGCGCGCCATCTTTGGCGAAAAGGCTTCCGACGTGAAGGATACCTCCCTGCGCGTACCCGCCGGCATTGCCGGTACGGTTATTGATGTGCAGGTGTTCACCCGCGAAGGCATTGAGCGCGACAGGCGGGCGCAGTCGATCATCGACGATCATCTGCGCGCCTACAAGCTCGATCTGGCTGATCAGATGCGGATTGTCGAACGCGACGCTTTTGATCGCGTAAAACGCCAGATTCTCGGCAAAAAAGCCAATGGCGGGCCGAAGCGTCTGTTCAGGAATTCCGAAATCACGCCGGATTATCTGGAAGATCTGGAGCCGCATCACTGGTTTGACATTCGCATGGCGGATGACGACGTGGCGCAGCAGATTGAGCAAATCCGCGAGACGCTGGAACAAAAGCGCAAGGACTTTGACGACGACTTTGAATCGAAAAGGAAAAAACTCACCCAGGGCGACGAACTGCCGCCGGGGGTGCAGAAGATGGTCAAGGTTTATGTGGCGGTGAAGCGGCGTCTGCAACCCGGTGACAAGATGGCGGGTCGGCACGGCAACAAGGGCGTGGTCTCGCGCATCATGCCGGTGGAAGACATGCCGCACATGGCGGACGGGCGCACGGTGGATATTGTGTTGAATCCGCTGGGCGTGCCTTCGCGCATGAACGTCGGGCAGATTCTCGAAGTGCACCTGGGCTGGGCTGCCAAGGGACTGGGCGAACAGATTGGCGCGCTACTGAAAAAGACGGTTGCCGTCAAGGAAAACAAGGCGGTCAATACCAGGGAATTGCGCGGCTTTCTCGACAAGGTGTACAACAAACGCGGCAAAAAGGAAAACCTGGACGCCCTGAATGACACGGAAATTCTCGAACTGGCGGACAACCTGAAAGCGGGCGTACCGTTCGCCACGCCGGTGTTCGATGGCGCCAGGGAAGAGGAGATCAAGTACATGCTGGATCTGGCCGGCCTGCCTTCCAGCGGACAGGTGCAGCTTTTCGACGGGCGCACCGGCGAAGCCTTCGAGCGTCCCGTCACCGTCGGCTACATGCACTATCTGAAGCTGCACCATCTGGTCGATGACAAGATGCATGCCCGTTCCACCGGCCCCTACTCGCTGGTGACGCAGCAACCGCTGGGCGGCAAGGCGCAGTTCGGCGGCCAGCGTTTCGGCGAAATGGAAGTCTGGGCGCTGGAAGCCTATGGCGCGTCCTACGTGTTGCAGGAAATGCTGACGGTCAAATCCGATGACGTGAATGGCCGCACCAAGGTATATGAAAACATCGTCAAGGGTGAACACCGAATTGATGCCGGAATGCCGGAATCTTTCAATGTGCTCGTCAAGGAAATCCGGTCGCTGGCAATTGACATCGATCTGGATCGTTACTGATTTCTGGCAGGGAGAATGAAACCATGATGAAAATGCTTGATCTGTTCAAACAGACGCAGGAAGAAGAATTTGACGCGATTACCATTGGTCTCGCCTCGCCCGATAAAATCCGTTCCTGGTCGTATGGCGAAGTCAAGAAGCCGGAAACCATCAACTACCGGACGTTCAAGCCGGAACGCGATGGCCTCTTCTGCTCCAAGATTTTCGGCCCGATCAAGGATTACGAATGTCTGTGCGGCAAGTACAAACGCCTGAAACATCGCGGCGTCATCTGCGAAAAATGCGGTGTGGAAGTCACGCTCGCCAAAGTGCGCCGTGAGCGCATGGGACATATCGAACTCGCTTCTCCCGTCGCCCATATCTGGTTTTTGAAATCGCTGCCCAGTCGTCTGGGCATGGTGCTGGACATGACCCTGCGCGACATCGAGCGGGTGCTGTACTTTGAAGCCTTCGTGGTGGTTGATCCCGGCATGGTGGCGGATCTGCAACGCGGGCAGTTGCTGACCGAAGATCAGCATCTGGAAATGGTGGAAAAGCACGGCGACGAATTTTCCGCCCTGATGGGCGCGGAAGGCATACGCGAACTGCTGCGGAATCTGGACATCAACAGCGAGGCCGAACATCTGCACGCCGAACTGGCCGTGACCGGTTCGGACGCCAAGAACAAAAAACTCGCCAAACGGTTGAAGGTGATCGAAGCCTTCCAGAAATCCGGCATCAAGCCCGACTGGATGGTGCTGGAAGTGCTGCCCGTGCTGCCGCCCGATTTGCGTCCGCTGGTTCCGCTGGATGGCGGGCGTTTCGCAACGAGCGACTTGAATGATCTTTATCGTCGCGTCATCAATCGCAACAATCGCCTGAAGCGTCTGCTGGAACTGCGCGCGCCTGACATCATCGTGCGTAACGAAAAGCGCATGTTGCAGGAAGCCGTGGATTCGCTGCTGGACAATGGTCGGCGTGGCAAGGCGAGGACCGGCGCCAACAAGCGTCCGTTGAAGTCGCTCGCCGACATGATCAAGGGCAAGGGCGGGCGTTTCCGGCAAAACCTGTTGGGCAAGCGCGTCGATTATTCCGGACGTTCGGTAATTGTGGTCGGCCCGCAATTGAAGTTGCATCAATGCGGTTTGCCCAAGCTGATGGCGCTGGAGCTTTTCAAGCCTTTCATTTTCCACAAGCTGGAGGTATTGGGTCTGGCGACCACCATCAAGCAGGCGAAAAAAATGGTGGAAAATCAGGAAGCTGTAGTCTGGGACATTCTTGAAGATGTCATCCGCGAGCATCCGGTGATGTTGAACCGCGCCCCGACCTTGCACCGTCTGGGCATACAGGCGTTTGAGCCGGTGCTGATTGAAGGCAAGGCCATCCAGTTGCATCCGCTGGTCTGTTCGGCCTTCAACGCCGACTTTGACGGTGACCAGATGGCGGTGCACGTGCCCTTGTCGCTCGAAGCGCAAATGGAAGCGCGCACCCTGATGCTGGCTTCCAACAATGTGCTCTCGCCCGCCAATGGCGCGCCGATTATCGTGCCTTCGCAGGACATCGTGCTGGGTCTATATTACGCCACCCGCGAGCGCATCAACGCGCAAGGCGAAGGCATGGCGTTCGCCGATTTGGCGGAAATGGAACGGGCGCTGGCGGCGGGCGAAGTGGAACTGCACTCGCGCGTTTCCGTGCGTCTGAAAGTCTTTGAAGCGGGCGTGACCGAGGGCGAATGGAACGAAACGCAGGCGCGTACCGAAACCACTGTGGGGCGCGCCCTGCTCTCCAAGATCCTGCCCAAGGGCCTGCCGTTCAAGAGCATCGACAAGCCTTTGAAGAAAAAGGAAATCTCCCGGCTGATTGATGAATCCTTCCGGCGTTGCGGCTTGCGCGAAACAGTCATTTTCGCCGACAAGCTGATGCAACATGGCTACGCGCTCGCCACCCGCGCCGGTATTTCCTTCTGCTCCGACGACATGAAAGTGCCGCCGCAAAAGCAGGACATCATCGCGGCGGCGGAAAAAGAAGTGAAGGACATCGAAGACCAATATACCAACGGTCTGGTCACGCAGGGCGAACGCTACAACAAGGTGGTGGACATCTGGGGGCGCACCGGCGATGAAGTCGCCAGGGCGATGATGGCGCAGATTTCCCGCGAAAGCGTGACGGATCGGCATGGCAAGGTGGTCGAACAGGATTCCTTCAACTCCATCTTCATGATGGCGGATTCCGGCGCGCGCGGTTCCGCCGCGCAGATTCGCCAACTGGCGGGGATGCGCGGCCTGATGGCGAAGCCGGACGGCTCGATTATTGAAACGCCGATCACCACCAATTTCCGCGAGGGGTTGAATGTTCTCCAGTACTTCATCTCCACCCACGGCGCGCGCAAGGGTTTGGCGGATACGGCGCTGAAAACCGCCAATTCCGGCTATCTGACGCGGCGTCTGGTGGATGTGACGCAAGACCTCGTGATTACGCAGGAGGATTGCGGTACGCGCAACGGCTACACCGTGCGCGCGTTGGTGGAAGGCGGCGAAGTCATCGAACCCTTGCGCGAGCGCATTCTCGGTCGCGTGACGGCGGATGATCTGGTTGATCCCGAAAGCCAGGAAACCGTGATTTTCGCCGGGACGTTGTTGACCGAGGATCTGGTGGAACGCATCGACAAGCTGGGCATTGACGAAGTGAAAGTGCGTACTCCCCTGACCTGCGACACCCGCTACGGCCTGTGCGCCAAGTGCTACGGGCGCGATCTGGGACGCGGCTATCTGGTTAATGTGGGCGAAGCGATCGGCGTCATTGCCGCGCAGTCCATCGGCGAACCCGGAACCCAGCTCACCATGCGGACTTTCCACGTCGGCGGCGCGGCCTCGCGCGCGGCGGCCATTTCCGAGATCGAATCCAAGTCCGCCGGTATCGTGCGTTTTTCTTCCGGCGTACGTTATGTGACCAACGCCAAGGGCGAAAAGGTGGTGATTTCCCGTTCCAGCGAACTCATCATCGCCGATGAATCCGGGCGCGAGCGCGAACGCCACAAGGTTCCCTACGGCGCGACCCTTTTGCCGACCGACGGCAAAACCGTCAAGGCGGGCGCGAAGCTGGCGACCTGGGATCCGCATACCCGGCCCATCATCACCGAATACGCGGGCATCGTGAAATTTGAAAACGTCGAGAAAGGCGTGACCGTCGCCGACCAAATCGACGACGTAACCGGCCTGTCCACCCTGATGGTGATCGACGCCAAGACGGGCGCCAAGAGCAAATCCAAGGGCTTGCGCCCGATTGTGAAGCTCATGGACGCCAGCGGCGAAGAAGTCCGCATCGCCGGAACGGATCAGCCGGTTTCCATCGCTTTTCTGGTCGGTTCCATCATCTCGGTCACCGAAGGTCAGGAAGTGCGCGAAGGCGACGTGCTGGCGAAGATTCCCATTGAATCCGCCAAGACCCGCGACATCACCGGCGGCCTGCCGCGCGTGGCGGAACTCTTTGAAGCGCGCACGCCCAAGGAAGCCAGCATCCTCGCGGAAATCACCGGCAAGGTCTCTTTCGGCAAGGAAACCAAGGGCAAGCAACGCCTGATCATCACCGAACTGGAAAACAACGCGCCGCATGAATACCTGATCCCCAAGGATCGGCACGTGCTCATCCACGACGGCCAGCTTGTCACCAAGGGCGAAACCATTGTCGAAGGCGAACAGGATCCGCATGACATCCTGCGGCTGAAAGGCATCGAGGAACTCGCCCGCTACATCACCGACGAGGTGCAGGATGTGTATCGTCTGCAAGGCGTGAAAATCAATGACAAACACATTGAAGTCATTGTGCGCCAGATGCTCCGGCGCGTCAGCATCATCGATCCCGGCGATACCCGCTTCATCAAGAGCGAGCAGGTCGAACGCGCCGAGGTGCTGGCGGAAAACGACCGCATGACCGACGAGGGCAAACTGCCCGCGCGCTACGACCATGTGTTGTTGGGCATCACCAAGGCGTCGTTGTCTACGGATTCCTTCATTTCCGCCGCGTCCTTCCAGGAAACCACCCGTGTCCTGACGGAAGCCGCGATCATGGGCAAACGCGACGAGTTGCGCGGTTTGAAGGAGAACGTCATTGTCGGTCGCCTCATCCCCGCCGGTACCGGCCTTGCTTATCACAAGAGTCGCAAGGCGCAGGCCGCTGGCGAAGATCAGGCCGATGATCGCCCCATTCTGGACGCGGACGAGGCAACGCCCGCCGCAAGCGAAGCAATGCCGTCCGCAGCGGAAGAAACTGCGGCGACGGAATGATGACGCGCGCGCAAGTTCCGCCAGGGAAGGTCTGAATAACCGTCATTCCCGCCTGTCAAGGGAATGACGGGATTTCCTCCGGAGGGCCGGGTGGGGTTCAGGCATCAGAGGTCAGGTATCCGGCATCAGAGGTGTCAGATCGGGCAGGGGGCGGCTCGCGCCGCCCCCTGGGCTTCAAAGCCCGTTGTGTAGATTTTGCGGCAGCCACTCATTCTCAACCAGGATCGAACAGTATCTTTGGCCGGCTTGTCGGTAGCCCGCATTCACAAGGTAGATCATTCAAGGAGCCATTTTCATGTCTCCAAAGCCAAACCGGACTGCGCCTTGCGTCTTACCAACGGCAAGACGCAAAACAGGATCGCCAATTCCTCGCAAGACTTTGCCGACTTGCGCGCATGGCTCGACAAACAAGGCTCGGATCATCCGGGATACCCATGTCTGCATGGAAGCCACCGGTATTTATCAGGAAACCGTGGCGGAATTCATGGCTCATGCCGGATACCGGGTCAGCGTCGATGCCGGTCTGATTGCCCGCTTCTGCCATGAGCGTGTTCCTGAACCGTGGCAGGCGCCTTCTCCCGATGCGCAAATCCCGCGCGCTATATTGACTTGCCAAGCCGGAGCGAATTGCTGACCACGGAAACCGAAGACAGCGCCATGGCCGCGCCGGCGATGACGGGATTGAGGAGGCCGAAGGCCGCCAGAGGAATGCCCAGAAGGTTGTAGATAAAGGCAAAAAAGAGGTTCTGGCGGATTTTTTTCAGGGTGGCGCGCGACAGATCGAGCGCATCGACCAGCGCGTTCAGGTCGTTTCGCATCAGGGTGATGTCGGCGGTGCGAATGGCGGCGTCGGATCCCGCGCCCATGGCGAAACTGATGTCGGCGGCAGCCAGCGCGGGCGCGTCATTGACGCCATCGCCCGCCATGCCGACCATCCGGCCTTCGCTCGCTTCGCCTTTCAGTCGTTTTATGGCATCGGCCTTGTCGGCGGGGTGGACTTCGGCCTGAAATTCGTCTATTCCGGCATTTGCGGCAATGGCGGCGGCGGCGCGCGCATTATCGCCGGTCAGCATCACCAACCGCACTTTGCGCGTTCGCAAGCGGGCAAGCGCGCTTACCGTACCCGTTTTCAGGGGATCGGTAATGGCGAACAGCCCCAAAAGACAGGTTCCCCGCGCCAGCACCGCCACGGTCTTGCCTTCGTCCTGCAAACGGGCAAGGGTCTGCGTCGTTTCCGCGTCCGCGCTTTCCGCCAATATCCACTGCGGCGCACCTAGGCGCAGCGCCTCGTCCGCCACGACCGCAGAGACGCCCTGACCGGAATGCGCCTGAAAGTCGCGCACGGGCAGATCAGCGGCTTGTCGGGCTTCCGGCAAGGCAAGGATGGCGCGCGCCAGCGGATGTTCCGAGCCGCGTTCCAGCGCCGCCGCCAGCGTCACGAGCCGGGCGGCGTCCGTCGCCAGCGGTAGAATGTCGGTGACGCGCGGCGCGCCTTCGCTGAGGGTTCCAGTTTTATCCAGCGCCAGAATGCCCAGTTTTTCCGCTCGCTCCAGGGCTTCGGCATTGCGAACCAGAATGCCCGCCTTCGCGCCGCGTCCCACACCGACCATCAAGGCGGTCGGCGTCGCCAGACCCAAGGCGCAGGGACAGGCGATCACTAGTACGCAAACAGCATTCATCAGGGCAACGGCAAAATCGCCATTGAGCAGCATCCAGCCGCCGAAGGTAAAAAGCGCCACCAGACAGACGGTCGGCACGAAAATGGCGGCAATGCGGTCAACCAGCCGCTGCACCGGCGCTTTGGAGCCTTGCGCTTCCGCAACCAGGCGGATAATGCCCGCCAGCAGGGTCGCTTCGCCCACGCCGGTGGCGCGGCAACGCAACATGCCCTGACCGTTGTGGGTGGCGGCGTGAACCATCGCGCCTGCGCCCTTCATCACCGGCATGGCCTCGCCGGTCAACAGGGCTTCCTCCACGGCGGACGCGCCATCGATGACCTCGCCATCCACCGGAATGGCCTCGCCCGGACGCACGATAAAAATGTCGCCGGGCATCAGTGTATCCACCGGAACTTCTTTCACTTCGCCCGCCTGCTCGATGCGCGCCTGTTTGGGTTGCAGGCGGATGAGACTTTCCAGCGCCTCCGAAGTACGCGACTTGGCGCGGGTTTCCAGCAATTTGCCCAGCAGCACCAGCGTAATGACCGCCGCCGCGCCCTCAAAATAGACATGCTGCCGCAAGGCGAACACGGTGACGACGGCGGAAAACGCCCAGGCCGCCGTCGTGCCAAGGATGACCAGCACATCCATGTTGGCGCCGCCGTCTTTCAGGGATTTCCACGCTCCGCTGTAAAACCGCGCGCCTATCCAGAATTGCACCGGCGTCGCCAGCGCCAATTGCAGCCAGCGCGGCAATTCCCGCATGTGTCCGTGCGCGTCCGCCATGCCCGCGAACAACATCTGTCCGACCAGCGGCAGGGTGAGGATGAGGGCGATCAAAAACTGCCGCCATTCGGCGCGTTGTCGGGTGGCTTTTTGCGCTTTTTCGGCATCCAGCGACAGGGTTTCCGCGCGACAGGCAAAAAAGCCTATGGCTTCGATGGCGGCGATGATGCGCGTTGCGTCCGGACTTGCCCCCGCTGTCCCGCGCACTCGCGCCCGCTCGCTGGCGAAATTGACGCTGGCCTCCACATCCGGCAAGGCGTTCAGGGTTTTTTCGATACGCGCCGCGCAAGCCGCGCAGTGCATTCCGGAAAGCGCCAGTTCGAGAATGGGAGAGGAGGCGGAGGCATTCATGCGCGTATCTTAAACCCAAAGTTCAAATTGCGGCCTGCAAGGACATTGCGCTCCGCCAGACCCGATAAACGCCATATGCGCCATAGGCAAAAATCAATGCGCCCACCCCTCTGCGTAGCCAGAGGGATTGCGCGGCGGCGCGAAAGCGGGCGAGGATGAATCCCGCCAGCAGCAGATTGGGCAGGGTTCCCAGACCAAAGGCCAGCATCGCCAGCGCGCCGGAGATCGGCGAAGCGCTGCCCAGGGCTGAGCCGAGCGCGCCATATACCAGACCGCAGGGCAGCCAGCCCCAGAGAAAGCCAAGCGGCAGGGCTTGTCCAACACGACGCACGGGCAAAAAACGACGGCTCAAGGGCTGGACGCGCCGCCACAGGTGTTGTCCCTGTTTTTCCGCGAAGGCGAGGACGCGCGGCAAACCCATGAGATACAGCCCTGCCGCCAGCAACATCAAATTGGCGAAGAGCATCAGGGCAAGGCGCGTCGGCGCTTGCGCCGCCGCCGCCAAGCCGCCCGCGCCCAGCGCCGCGCCCAGCGCGCCCGCCACCAGACCCGCGCACACATAGGCGCACAGGCGTCCCAGGTTATAGGCCAGATGCAGGGAAAAGCGCGGCAATCCGCCCATGCCCAACGCCCCGACAATGCCGCCGCACATGCCAAGACAGTGCGTACCGCCAAACAGTCCGAAAAGAAAAAGCACGCCGTAGGCGGGTTCGTTCATGCGCGCTGGTTATGGCGGCTCATGATTTGTTTCAGACCGTCAATATCGAGAATGTGCATGTGCTTTTGCTGCACACTGATCAGCTTTTCCTCCTGAAAGCGCGAAAAGGCGCGCGAGACGGTTTCCAGTTTCAGCCCCAGATAACTGCCGATTTCCTCGCGCGTCATCCGCAGGTTGAATTCCGCCGGCGAAAAGCCGCGCGCGGTAAAACGTTGCGAGAGATTCAAAAGGAAGGCCGCAATGCGCTCCTCGACGCACATCATGCCCAGCAGCGCCATGACGCCGTGATCGCGCACGATCTCGCGGCTCATCACCTGATGAAAATGGCGTTGCAGGGTCTGGATTTCGCGCGAAAGTTTTTCCAGGCGCGAAAAGGGAATGTGGCAGACCTCGCTGTCTTCCAGCGCCACGGCGTTGCAGGTATGGCGTTCCGTGCAGATGCCGTCCATGCCCAGCAGTTCGCCCGCCATCTGGAAGCCGGTCACTTGATCGCGCCCGTCTTCCAGCAACACATCCGTCTTGAAAAAGCCGGAGCGGATGGCGTAGATATAGTCAAAAGGTTGTCCCACGCGATACAGGCTGTCGCCGCGTTTGACGCGCTTCCTGACGCTGATCAGCTCGTCCAGCCGCTCCATTTCATCGTCGGTAAGCCCCAAAGGCAAACACAACTCGCGCAGATTGCAGTTGGAGCAGGCAGTTTTGATGATCGCCAGAGAAAGTTCTTTGGGGTCTGGCGTATTGTTTGCTGTGCGTGGCGTCTTGAGCGCCCTGTTCGAAGGCATACCGTTTCCTTGTTTTTCTCTGAATGCATGACGTGTTGTAAAGGGTTGACGCAGGTCAAACGACAGGATTCGGCCTGCCAGGATAATCGCCTTTCCTCACGTGTTTTCTGTTTTCAATGAATTTTTCCGCCGCCAATCTGGTTTTTGATCCCGCCATCATCCGCCGTTTCGACATCAATGGGCCGCGCTACACGTCCTATCCGACTGCCGATCGTTTCGTGGAAGCTTTTAACGCCGAAGCGGCGCGGCTGTGGCTGGGCAAACGCAACATCGGCGGCATCAAGAGACCGCTTTCATTATACTTCCACATCCCTTTTTGCAGCACCATCTGCTACTACTGCGCCTGTAACAAGATTATCACCAAAGATCATGGACGCAGCGCCAAATATCTGAAATATCTGGCGCGCGAAGTCGCGCTGCAAAGCGGCTATCTGGACGACGACGGCAAACCCGAAGCCGTGCAACTGCACTGGGGCGGCGGTACGCCCACCTTTCTTTCCCATGAGGAAATGCGGCAATTGATGGCGGTGACGCGCCAGCACTTTCGTCTGGTCGAGGGCGGCGAATTTTCCATCGAGGTCGATCCGCGCAAGGTCGACGCCGCCACCGTCGCACTGTTGGGCGAACTGGGCTTCAACCGCATGAGCGTTGGCGTACAGGATTTTGATGAAGACGTGCAACGCGCCATCAACCGCGTCCAGAGCGAAGCGGAAACTGCCGATGTCATTGCCGCCGCGCGTAAAAACGGCTTTAAATCCATCTCCATCGATCTCATTTACGGTTTGCCCCGACAGAGCACAACGGGCTTTGAACGCACCCTGGCGCGCATTCTGGAAATGAATCCGGATCGGCTTTCCATTTACAACTACGCCCACCTGCCCGGCCTTTTCAAGCCGCAGCGACGCATTGCCGAGGCGGACATGCCGAATGCCGATACCCGTTTGCAGATTCTGGCGCTGACGATCCGGAAACTCACGGATGCGGGCTATGTCTATATCGGCATGGATCACTTCGCCAAGCCGGACGACGAACTCGCCATCGCCCAGCGCCAAGGACGGCTACACCGCAATTTTCAGGGCTATTCCACTTACGCCGACTGCGACATGATCTCGTTTGGCATTTCCTCCATCAGCAAGGTAGGGCCATCCTATTCGCAGAATGTCAAAACGCTGGATGAGTACTACGACCGTCTGGACGCAAAAATCCTGCCCGCCTTTCGCGGCATCGAACTCAATGCTGACGACATCTTACGCCGCTCCATCATTCAGGCGCTGATGTGCCACTTCGAGCTTTCCATCGAATCCATCGAAAGCGCCCACCTGATCGACTTTCCCGGCTATTTCGCCGCCGAACTGGAGGACCTGAAGACCATGCAGGAAGCCGGACTGGTCCGGGTGGAAGACGACTGGATCACCGTGCTGCCGCCAGGCCGTCTGCTGGTGCGCGCCGTCTCCATGATCTTCGACCGCTACCTGCGCGCCGACCAGCAACGCACCCGCTACTCCAGAGTGATTTGACTTTTGCGTTTGCGGCGCGGGCAAGCGTTTCAGGGCTTGCCCGCGTGGTTGCGCGATAAAAACAGGTACAGCAGGTAGAAGCCCAAAAGCAAAAAGAACAGTGGTTTACCCAAAACCCCGAACAGGTCGAAAAGCAGATTGAAAAACCATGCCCTGCGACCTGTTGCTGGCGCTGTTTGGGGATAAAACCATGCGTGAACAGCAAGAGAGAAAGAACTAATGACGCAAAACCACATGAGATTGCGCGCCGCGCGTGGCGATACAGGCTGAAGTTTGAATTTGTCAGCGAATTTCATGGCGCAATCATGACTTCAAACGTCGATATTGCGCGCATACAGCGCGTTGGACTCAATGAAATTCCGTCGAGGTTCCACCAGTTCGCCCATCAGCGTGTTAAAAATCGCGTCGGCGCCAATGGCGTCTTCGATGTTGACGCGCAGAAGTCGCCGGACTTGCGGGTCCATGGTGGTTTCCCAGAGTTGTCCGGGGTTCATTTCGCCCAGGCCCTTGTAACGCTGTTTGGCGATGCCGCGCTCGACTTCGTTCATCAACCAGCGCATGGCTTCGGCGAAGCGACCGACGGCGCATTTCTTTTCGCCGCGCAGGATGACCGCGCCGCCACTGGCGTGATCAAAAAGACCGGAGAGCAGTTCGGCGGTTTTCCTGAGTTGGGCGTAGTCGCCGGAATGCAGGAACTCCTCATCGATCAGGCCAACCTTGACATTGCCGTGGTGCATCCGCTCGGTGCGCAAGAGCCAGCTTTCCCGCACGTCATCATAGGCGGCGAAGATGCGAATGTGGTGATTGACGCCGCCGCTTTTGAGGCAGGCGGCAATTTTTTTGGCGCTGGCCCATGCTTCCGGTTCGCTGGCAAGATTCAGGCTGAGGTCGTGTTCGACGATGGCGTACAGCACTTCCGAATTGATGTGGTGCGTTAGGCGTTCGATGATCGCCTGCGACAGGAGCCAGGAGCGGGAAATGGATTCCAGCGCGTCGCCGCTGATGGGCGCGGCGTTGGTCTGCGGAATCAGCGCGGCGTCCTGCATGGCCATTTTGAGGATGAACTGGTTGTAGTCGAGGTCATCCTTGAGATAACGCTCGGTCTTGCCGTGCCTGACCTTGTAGAGCGGCGGTTGCGCGATGTAGATGTGACCGCGCTCGATCAGTTCCGGCATCTGCCGGTAAAAGAAGGTGAGCAACAGGGTGCGGATGTGCGCGCCATCCACATCGGCGTCGGTCATGATGATGATGCGGTGATAGCGCAGTTTTTCCGGCTTGTATTCGTCCTTGCCGATGCTGGTGCCCAGCGCGGTGATCAGGGTGACGATGGCGTCGGAGCTGATCAGCTTTTCAAAGCGGGCTTTTTCGACATTCAACACCTTGCCGCGCAACGGCAGGATGGCCTGGAATTTGCGGTCGCGCCCCTGTTTGGCGGAGCCGCCGGCGGAATCGCCTTCGACCAGATACAGTTCGCACAGCGCCGGGTCTTTTTCCTGACAATCGGCGAGCTTGCCGGGCAGCCCCGCGCCATCCAGTATGCCCTTGCGGCGCGTCATTTCGCGCGCGCGACGGGCGGCGTCGCGCGCGCGGGCGGCGTCGACAATCTTGCCGCAAATGGTTTTCGCGTCGCCCGGCTTTTCCTGCAAAAATTCGGAAAGACGCGCCGCGACCACTTCTTCCACCGCCGGACGCGCTTCAGAAGACACCAGCTTCATCTTGGTTTGCGAAGCGAACTTGGGATCGGGCATTTTCACCGACAACACACAGGCCAGACCCTCACGCATGTCATCGCCGGTAATCTCCACCCTGGCTTTCTTGGCGATTTCGTTTTCTTCGATGTACTTGTTGATGACGCGGGTCATCGCCGCCCGCAAGCCCGTCAAGTGTGTGCCGCCATCAGCCTGGGGAATGTTGTTGGTGAAACAGAGCACCTGTTCCTGATAACTGTCGTTCCACTGCATGGCGACTTCAACCGCAACCGTGCCGCCGCCGTTGGGAATTTCCGATTCGCCAGTGGAATAAAAAGTGGAAGGATGCAGCACCGTCTTGTTGCGGTTGATGTATTCCACAAAGCCCTGTACGCCGCCGGAAAAGGCGAAGTTTTCTTCCTTGGCGGCACACTGGTCGATGAGCCGGATCTTGACGCCATTATTCAGGAAAGAGAGTTCGCGCAAGCGTTTGGCGAGAATGTCATAGTGATATTCTACCGTGCCGAAAATCTCCGTATCCGCCATGAAATGCACTTCCGTGCCGGTATGCTGGCTCTCGCCGATGATCTTCATCGGTGAGACTTCAACGCCGTTTTGTAATTCGACAACCCGGTCGACCACATGTCCCTGTTTGAATTCCAGCGCGTATTTCTTGTTGTCGCGGCGAATAATCAGGCGCAGCCAGCCCGACAGCGCGTTAACGCAGGAAACGCCGACGCCGTGCAACCCGCCGGAAACCTTGTAGGAATTCTGGTTGAACTTGCCGCCCGCGTGCAGTACGCACATGACGATTTCCGCCGCGCTCCTTCTGGGTTCGTGCTTGTCGTCGAACTTGACGCCAGTGGGGATGCCGCGCCCGTTGTCGGTGACGGAAATGGAATTGTCGCTGTGGATGGTGACGACAATATCATCGCAATGTCCGGCCAGCGCCTCGTCGATGGCGTTATCCACCACTTCAAACACCATGTGATGCAGTCCGGTGCCATCGGAGGTATCGCCAATGTACATGCCGGGACGCTTACGCACCGCTTCCAGCCCTTCAAGCTGCTGGATGCTGTCTTCGTCATATTCGTACTGGGCGTCTGGTTTTTTCGCTTCGGTGTTCATGGTGTTTCCTGTAGGTTGTTGCGGGCGGGCGACAAGGTGCGTTGTACTGCCGGAAATGACGGGAAATTTTTCAGCGGGCGCGGAATCCAGTCAGCGTCAACGCCCTGAACAATAAATATCGGCGGGACAGGCCAATATCATCCGCAAGTCCGGAAACCGGTCTTGCGGACGACGCACAAAACAAAATCAAATCCGCATCGGCATCACGACATACTTGAAACGGTCATTGCCGGGCACGGTAATCAGGGCGCTGGAATTGGCGTCGTTGAAGCTCCATTCAATGTCGTCGCTGGAAAGGTTGTTGAACACGTCCAGGAGATAGGTGACGTTGAAACCGACATCCAGCGGCGCGCCCGTGTACCCGACTTCGATTTCTTCCTGCGCTTCTTCCTGCTCGGCGTTGGCGGCGATGATTTTCAGGAGATTGGCGTCAAGGAGGATGCGAACGCCATGGAATTTGTCGTTGGTCAAAATGGCGGCGCGGCTCATGGCGGTGTGCAGGGCCTGGCGATTGACCGTCATGCAGCTTTCCAGACGGGGGGGAATCACCCGTTCGTAATCGGGGAATTTGCCGTCGATGAGCTTGGAGACCAACACGGTTGCGCCGAATTCAAAGCGGATCTGGTTGCCGCCGACACTGATTTTCAGGGGGTCGTCGCTGTCTGACAGGAGGCGATTCAGTTCCAGCACCGTCTTTCTGGGCAGGATCATTTCCTGACGCTCCAGATCAGCCTCAATCGTCATGCTGTTGTAGGCGAGGCGGTGGCTGTCGGTCGCCACGCAACGCAGTTCCTGACCATCGACCATCAGCATCAGGCCGTTCAGGTAATAACGCACATCCTGCGAAGCCATCGCGTACTGGGTTTTGCCGATCAGCGCGCGGAATTCCTTTTGCGTAACGGAGAGCGTTTTTTCGCTGCCCTCGCTAATGGTCATGCGCGGAAAATCGTCGGCAGGCAGGGTTTGCAGGGAAAAACGACTTTTGCCCGCCTTGAGCAGCAGACGCTTGTCTTCTTTATCCAGCGTGATTTCGGCGGATTCGGGCAGGGAACGCAGAATATCCTGCAATTTTTTCGCCGCCAGCGTTACCGCGCCATCGCCTTCGCCGCCCACCGGCTTGCTCTCGGTGGTAATCTGGATTTCAATATCGGTCGCCAGCAAGGTGAGGCGCTCGCCCTGTTTTTCCAGCAGGACATTGGAGAGTATGGGCAGGGTGTGACGCTTCTCCACAATGCCGGAAACCGCTTGCAGCGGGGAGAGCAGCGCGTCGCGGGAGCACTTCAGAATAATCATGACAGCAAAATCCTTTCCGGAAAATTTTGAAAAACACCCATAATTTTAGCGCAAACTACCCCTTTTCGCCCATTTCCTGTATTGGGCCGTACATATTGCACTCTTGGCAGTTGAACTGGAAGAGCAAGAAATTAGCGACAGGCCTTCAGGCCTGTCGGTCTAACGTGTTTTGGAAGGGGTTTCTCTCCCCTCCCAAAACGGTCGCCTGAAACCCCGCCCTTTAGGGCGGGGTTTCAACCGGAGTTGGTTTTACGATGAACTGTAGCGGAGCCAGCAGTCCGAGAGCATGATGCGGGCAAGGTCGTTTGGTTGCGGGATGAAAACCCCTTTTGCCAAAAAGACTGTATACGTCAAAATCCGTCATTCCCTTCCGCTTCCGCGCGGATGGCGGCGGGAATGACGGTCTTCTCCGCTCCCTTGATTACTGCATGAGCGCCAGCACGGTCTGGTTGCGGAGGGTGCGCAGGAGGGCGAATTCCTTGTCGGCAAGCTGGATGCCGTTGGGCTGGTCGCTGTCGGCGTAGATCAGTCCCAATGTGCGATGGCGGACGCGCAGGGGCAGCAGGAGAAAACTTTTGGCGGGCAGGTGTTGGCGATACCAGAGTGGAACGCGTGGCGCAAAAACGGGATCGTCGACATCGTGAATCAGCACATCCACGCCCTTCTCAATGGCGACGTGAAAGACATCCGGCGCAGCGTCCAGCTTGAAGCGCAAGCGTTTGGCGAGGGTTTCGGCATCCGCGCCAAAACCGAAACGCCCCTGTAGCATGTTGTGCTTGGGATCGCACACGCACAAAATGACATGGGAAAAACCAAGGGCGCGATACACGCTTTCCAGCGTAATCCGCAAAATGTCGTTGGCCTGGCTCTTCCCCATGAGCAGGGCGCTGCTGATGTCCTGAATGCCCGCCAGCAATACCGCCTGCCGGTCACTGGCGCGTTGTTCCGGAGTGGGAACGCGCGTGGCGTCCGCCAGCGTCGCATCGGCGCTCGGAAAGGCTTCCGCCAGCAGGGTGCGATCCGCGTCGTCCGCATCGGGCGCGTTGTCTTCCGTCTTCGTCCGCCAGACCTCGTTGATGAAGCGCCCCAGGGCGCTGTGTTGCAGGGTGATATGGATGGAATGGGCGAGTTCGCCCGCTTCTCCGGCAGTGGCGAGCAGAACGGCGCGCAGGACTTCTTCGGAGAGCGGCAACGTTTTGGCGAAACGCTGAAGCGTCCGCCCGATGTCGGCGTCTTCCCGACCCGCGCACAGCGCGTTGCTGAACATGGCGAGCGCCTGTAGTTTGGCTTCGGGCGTATCGTCTTCCGGCGGTTCGCCGTGGCGCATACTGTCGGTAATCAGCGCCGGAAAGCCCCAGTGGGTCGCAATGGCGATGCCCAGCGTCTCAAAGCTGACGCCCAGCACCTCTTTTGAGGCGCTTTGTTCGTCTTGCTTTTTTTGCAACATGAATTTCCGCACCACTTCGCTTTCTTCGGGAAAATAGTATTGCGACAGAAAGCGACCCAGATTATGAAAAATGGCGCAGATGAAGGGTTGTTCATCATCGGGAAACTCCAACGCGCGCGCCAGATTGCGCGCCAGCAGACCGGCAATGTTGGCGTACAGAAATTCTTCTTTCAGATGCCAGGCGCCTTCCTTGTTCTGCATGTGTTCAAAGAGCAGTCCGGCAACGGCGATGTTCCGCACGACATTGAAGCCCAACAGGATGATGGCGCGCGATACCGTGCTGATTTTGCCGCTGCTCGGACGGTAATAGGCGGAATTCACCATACGCAATAGTTTGTTGGTGAGCGCGAAATCCCTGAGAATGACATCAGAAAGATGGGCAACGCCGTCCGTATCGCTGGAAGTGATGGCGTTAATCGTCCGCACGGATTCCGAAAGCGCCGGAAAATCGCCCTTGTGCAGCAAACGGCGCAGCAAAAAATCAATCGCCGCCGGAATCTCGCCACCGCTCGCGCGTTCCGGCGCGGGGTCATCCACGCTTTCCGGCAGTAGATAGGCTTCCAGCGCCTGATGAAATTCCCGCGCGCTTTTGTAGCGATCCTGCGGCTGTTGCGCCGTCGCCCGCATGATGACGCCCGCCAACCGGTCATCCGGCCGAATCTCCGTAACCGGCAGCACAAAGCCTTTGTCGGCAATCTGTTGCATGATGCTTTCGGTATTCTTGCCGTCAATGGCGCGTTGTCCGGTGACGATTTCAAAAAGAATCAGTCCGG
This sequence comes from Zoogloeaceae bacterium, assembly GCA_031267345.1. Classification (GTDB taxonomy): domain Bacteria; phylum Pseudomonadota; class Gammaproteobacteria; order Burkholderiales; family Rhodocyclaceae; genus Azovibrio. The sequence continues at coordinate 2,507 of JAIRZG010000149.1, read as the reverse complement.
CGGCGAAAACATCCTGTTGTTCGCTGACGGCGTGTTGGGCAATATATTCCGGGGACATGTAGGCGGGCGTACCGGTGAATGCCATCGGACTCCCCCGGTGTTTGTTGATGTGGGCGGCGATGCCGAAATCCATGACCTTGGGGCGACCGCTTGCGTCGATCAGGATATTGCTGGGCTTCAAGTCGCGGTGGATGATGCCGTGTTCGTGGGCGTGTTCGATGGCGTCCAGCACTTCCGACATCAGGTTGACGGCCCTGGCGGGCGACAGCGCGCCGTGGTGACGCAGCAACATGGCCAGGTTTTCGCCCGCTACGTACTCGAACACCAGAAAAACATCGCCATCTTCTTCCCCCGCTTCAAAAATGGTGACGATGTTGGGATGCGCCAGCTTGCTGACCGTGCGCGCTTCATCCAGAAGGTCGGCGTTCTGCTGCGGATCCGGATGCGTGAAATGCAGGGTCTTGATGGCGACTTCGCGGGCGAGATGCGGGTCAAAGGCCAGATACACCACGCTCTGTGCGCCGCGCCCCAGTTCACCCAGAATGTCAAAACGCCCGATGCCCTTGCTCATGCTGTCCTGTCCTGCAACCGGATTGTCCCGATGCTGTTGAGAATGCGCCAATTCTTGCAGAAAAGGGTGCAACAGGTAAGGCTTCAGATGGATTTGCAGATCAGATATATCTGGCTGCCGTCATCCTGATAGGCGACATCGGCGGCGGGATTCGGGTCGGCGGCGGCGTTGGGCGCGCTTTGTTGCGCCCCGCGCAGACTGCCGGCGCGCGGATTGCCGTCGTCCTGTTGTGCGTCGATGGCGGCCGCGATTTTGGCGGGCAGGTTGCTCGCGCACAGCACATGCCCCGACAGGCCGAACGCCCCCGCCTGGACGCCAATCAGTCCGCCCGCCGCATTGACGGGAATGCTGTCTTCCGCGCCGGTAATCAGCCCTGATAGCCGCAGGTGTCGCCAGATCAGGCGCGATTCCATTTCTCCGCCGCAGACACTACCGCCCACCGCGCCGCCGTTGTACGCGCCGCAAATGACGCCATTGCCATCGCCGCCGGAGACGCCCGACCAGCGACCGGAAACGCTGGCGTGGCGTTCATCCCCCGGTAGCGCGCGATAACGGTCCTGATAGGCGTAGATCGCCGTGGTGACGCCGTTCAGGTCATTGATGACATTGCGGATTCTGGCCTGGACGATGAGTTCCTGTCCTTTCAGGACGCCGCCCAGCAACAGGCCGATGATGACCAGCACGATGGCGATTTCCACCAGGGTGAAGCCTTTACTATGTTTCATGACTTTCGCTCCTGCGAATCAAGGGTTGAAAAGCAGCGTCAATTAAATCTTTAGCGGGAAATTCCCCGGCTCTACCAAGGAGACAGCAAAAGGTTGACAGGGTATCGAACATCCATCGACGAAATTTTCAGAGTGAGCTGCCAAGCACACTCCTAGAAGGGAATTTTACGATGGACGAAACTGGAAGTTTAAGCCATAGTCGGCAGGTGTGCAAATATCATGTTGTGTTCGTACCGAAATGCAGAAAAAAATTGCTGTGCGGACAGTTGAGGAAGCATTTACGTGACGAAAAAGTGATACGGATGCTACATCCGGAAACAGAAAAAGGAGGATGAGTGTTCAGAGTAACTCAATTTCATTCAAGGAAGATGCCACTATTTAAGATGGCGCTTGATTTTAGGGCTACGTTAGCGCCTCGGCAAGCCGTTTTGAGCGGCTCACAGATGAAGACCCTAACTCTGCCGGAGAATTGTTGCTGACAAAAACTGGTGTGCGATTTTTTCCGTTTCGTGAGAGGATATGGACAAAATTAACTGACCCATCCGCAATAGCGGGGCGTTCTCGCAGGGTATCGCTTTAAGGATGCATTAACATGTTCTTATCCCTTTTGAAAGATTCAGGGCATTACTATATTTGCCTACATCTGCTTAGAACAAGCTGTGTCTATTGGCGTAGGCTATCAATCCAACGACTCAGCGCCCTCTCTTCCTCCTCAAGTTTTTTCTTTTTCTTTTTCGCGATAGCATTTCTGCGCGCCGAATTTTGTTGCGCGGCTTTTTCTGCCGCTATCTTGCGCTCAATTTCTTTTTCTTTTTCTTCCTGTACCGCCTGTTCATGGGTGGCTTCGTCGACCTCGCGTGTTTGCCGTTCGGCCTCAATCTCCGTGAGTTTTTGTTTTATGCGTACCAGTTCATCGTCAACAGATTCAGCAGAAATGTCCCCTTCTGGCTCGGCAGGAACAATCGTACTGATTGCGCCGGGAGGACAAGGCATATTCGTGATGGTTAATTTTCCATCTTCAACACATTTCCAAGTTTCCGCAAATGCATCATTGGAGACGATGCAAGCCAAATTTGCTAACAACAAAATTTTTTTCATCGTAAAACTAACTCTGGTTGAAACCCCGCCCTTCAGGGCGGTGGGAGCCGACCCCTGCCTGAAGGCAGGGGTTTCAGGCGACCGTTTTGGGAGGGGAGAGAAACCCCTTCCAA
>JAIRZG010000109.1 GCA_031267345.1 Zoogloeaceae bacterium | reverse complement strand
GCGAATCCCGCGCCCAGGTAAATATTATTGACGCCCGCCGTATCCATTATGGCATCGTAGCCGTCGCCCGGATTGAAGACGTAGGCGTCGTCGCCCGCTCCGCCCGCCAGGACGTCATCGCCCTTGCCACCTGCGAGCCGGTCGTCGTAGGGCGTTCCCGCCAGCGTCTCGGCGCTGTCGCCGCCGATGATCTCGAAGCCTCTTTCCTGTAGCTGCGCGTAACTCAAAACCGTATCTTTGGGGTGGTGCGCGCCAGACTGTGCAGGGTATGGCGCATGGGCTTGGCTCCTGACGTTGATGAGATTCGATCCCTTCCCGTAGAATACCTTGCGCCCGGTATAAAGGCCAGCTACAGGATGGAATAGAATCGGACGGGACGGAACATGCAATGTTGAACCAGCCTTACCGAAAATCAACCCGGCACGGGTTGTGTCGTGCGTAAATCGGGCGAACAGATCATCCTGCCGCGTTGCCCGTCGCCAGCATGTTTTTCAGGGCGGCGATGCGGGCGGAGCGGGCGGCCTTGTCGGGGATCGGCTGGTTTTTGCCGCCCATGAAACGGATGTCGTCGTCGCCCAGTTCGCGGATGAAACGCGAAGGTTTGACGCTCAGCCATTGACGGTTCTGCTGGCGGCGCTCGCAGTAAAAAATCGCCAGACTTTGCCGCGCGCGGGTCATGCCGACGTACATCAGGCGGCGTTCTTCTTCCACCTTGCCGCTTTCCACGGCTTCCCGATGCGGCAGAATGCCTTCTTCCACGCCGACCAGAAACACATGCGAATATTCCAGTCCTTTGGCGGCGTGCAGGGTGGAAAGTTGCACTGCGTCCGGCGTTGCGCCGCCCTCCTTGTCGAGCAGACCGATGAGGGCAATGCGCTGCGTCAGGTCGATGAGATTTTTTCCCTCGGCAATCCCTTTTTGCGCCAGCCATGCGCTGAATTCGCCGACATTGGCCCAACGCTCCTGCGCGCCGCGCGCTTCTTCATGCGCGTGGAGATGCGCTTCGTAATCAATGCCGGATAGCAGTTCGTTCAGCGCCGCGCCCGCCTCCGCCTGTTGCGCCCGCTGTTCCATGCGCCCGACAAACTGGCAGAAGCCGGAGAGCGGCTCAAGCTGGCGCGGGGAAAGATGTTGCGCCAGTCCGGCCTCCCGCGCGGCATGAAACAGCGAAAGATGGCGCATTCCGGCGTAATTGCCCAGGGCTTGCAGGGTATTCGCGCCAATGCTGCGGCGCGGCGTGGTGGCGGCGCGAATGAAGGCGGGATCGTCGTCGGGATTGGCGAGCAGGCGCAGCCAGGCGAGCACGTCCTTGATTTCCGCCTTGTCGAAAAACGACAGGCCGCCGGAAAGCGCATAGGGAATGCGCTGATCGCGCAACTGCTGCTCAAACAGGCGGGCAAGATGATTGGAACGGTAGAGGATGGCGTAATCCGACCATTTGCCCTGATGCGTCAGACGATGCGCCTGCAAGCGCGTGACCACGCTCTGCGCCTCGCGCTCGTTGTCCGGGCAAACGGTCACGCTCACCGCTTCGCCATGCCCCCGGTCCGACCAGAGTTTTTTTTCAAAAAGTTTGGCGTTGTGGGCAATGACATGATTCGCCGCGCTCAGAATCCGCAGCGTCGAACGATAATTCTGCTCCAGCTTGATGATTTTGAGCTGCGGAAATTCTTCGGCAAGCCGCCCCATGTTGGCAATATCCGCGCCGCGCCAGCCGTAAATGCTTTGGTCATCGTCACCCACCGCCGTGAATTGCGCGCGTATACCGACAAGCAGTTTCAGCAGGCTGTATTGACAGGCGTTGGTGTCCTGATATTCGTCAATGAGCAGGTAGTGAAAGCGATTCTGCCATTTTTCGGTAATTTCCGGTTTTTCCATGAACAGCATTACCGGACGCAAAATGAGATCGTCAAAATCCAGCGCTTGATAGCTTTTCAGGGTGGCTTCGTAGGAAGGGTAGACGCGCGCCGCCAGTTTTTCCGTCTCGCTCATCGCGCGCCGCGCGGCTTCTTCCGGCAGGACGCGCGCGTTTTTCCAGTTGGAGAGGATGCCCTGAATCTGGCGCAGCCTGACCTTGTCTACGCTACCCGCCAGATCCGCGATGACGGCGAAGGCGTCGGTGGCGTCAAAGATGGAAAAGCGCGGCTTGTAGCCGATGGCGGCGGCTTCTTCGCGCAGTATGCGCGCCCCCAGCGCGTGAAAGGTGGAAACCTGCAATTGTTCCGCCGCCGGTCCCGAAATCAGCTTGCCCACCCGTGTCTGCATTTCCCGCGCCGCCTTGTTGGTAAAGGTGATGGCGGCAATCCGGCGCGGCGCGAAGCCGCATTCTTTCACCAGACAGGCGATTTTTTGCGTGATGACCCGCGTCTTGCCCGACCCCGCGCCCGCCAGCACCAATAACGGCCCGTCAAGATAGTGGATGGCCTCGCGCTGATGGACATTCAGTTGCGACATTTTCCCCTGTTTCCGCCCTCAGACGCTCAACAATTCCAGCGCCGCCGCGCTGGCGGCAAAGCCCATGCTGGCGGTGACGCAAACTGAAGACCCGAATCCGGCGCAGCTCAAACCCTGCGCGGCGGCGTCACAGGCTTCGCGCGGCGGATAGCGCACGGGTTCGCTGGAATAAATGGCGGTGACGCCAAATTTTTTGGGCGCTTCGGGAAACGCATGGGTTCGCCGCAATTGGGCGCGCACTTTGGCGAGCAGCGGATCCTGACGGGCAAGCGCAAGGTCGGCGCAACAGATGCGAGTGGGATCGCGCTGTCCGCCCGCCGCGCCCACGGTGATGATCGGTCGCCCCAATTCCCGGCAACAGGCAATCATCGCCGCTTTGGCGCGTGTCTGGTCAACGGCGTCGATGACGATGTTCATGTCCGGCGTAAGCAGCGCGGCAACATTGTCGGCGGAAACAAAATCCTCGATGCAATGTACCTGGCATTGCGGATTGATAGCCTGAACGCGCTCGGCCATGACCACAATCTTGCTCTTGCCATACTCGCCTTCCAACGCCTGTATTTGCCGGTTGGTGTTGGATTCGGCGACCATGTCAAGGTCGATCAGGGTGAGATGCCCGATACGGCTTCGCGCCAGGGCTTCCACCGCCCAGGAACCGACGCCGCCCACGCCGACCACGCCGACATGCGCCGCCATGAAGCGTTGCCCGGCGGTCTCGCCATAAAGCCGTCGCACACCGCCAAAGCGCCGCGCCAGGTCATCGTCCGTATCCGCCAGCGCAGACATCAGGCAGCGGCCTCCAGTGTGCGACGGATGACGGTGTTGAACGGCAGGGTCCATTCGGGCGCGAACTGGTTGTTGCAGGCGTTGACCTCGGCAATGGCGCGCAGCACCGAACGGTTTTTGCCGTGTTGGCTGTGCTTCAGCATGATGGATTCAAAGGCGTCGACAATGGCGATCAGCTTGGCGCCGGGGCAAATCCGTTCCGCGCGCAGGTTGTCGGGATAGCCACTGCCATCCGGCATTTCGTGGTGTTGGGCGACCATTTCGGCAGCGCCTTCCCAGACGGGCATCCGTTGCAACAGTCCCGCGCCGTAGCCGGGATGGGCGCGCAGGGCGAGCCTTTCTTCGGCGTTCATGTTGCTGCGCTTGAGCCAGATGCTTTCCGGCAACATCATCATGCCTACGTCGTGCATGTAGATGGCGGCTTCGAGTTGTACGGGATCAATGGAAGCAACGGTTTTATTGGTTTCCAGCGCGAGCCGCAGGATGCGGTTGGTGCGCCCCTTGAAGAACGGGGAACGGCTTTCCAGTTGCAGGGCGATGTGGCGGAAAAATTGCAGGTCGGCGGCGACTTCCTGATTGTCTACAACGGTCAGGGACGGACGGTTTTGTTCGAGGGAGCTGGACACCAGCGGCGGAAAACCGGTGACGGCCTCGATCAGTTCGCCGCAGACGGCATCGACCTGATCGGGCAGCGTCTGCGCGGCTTTCTCCAATCCCTGCACCAGGGCAAGCAGTTCCAGAGGCTCCAGAGAGGCGTGATGTAACAGGGCTTCGACCGCCAGCTCCAGACGATCCAAGGCAAGCAACACCGTTTCCGCCAGCCGTTCGGAAAAAGGGATATTCCCGTCACGAAAGCGCGTTAGCAGGGATTCGACATGATGCGTAATGGCTACGCCAACATCGACGCGGGTCAGCGCCGCGTCGCCCTTGATGTTATGCACGACGCGAAACAGGTTGATAATCAGCGCCCGATTGCCGGGATTTTTTTTCAGTTGCGCGATGAGGCGCTCCACCTCCGGCGTCCTGTCCAGCAGGACATCCGCAAACTCCTCCAGTGCCTCCCGATCCTGCACCACTGGCGCAATAATGGCTTTGATGTCCATGCGTTCCTCTTGTTTTTCAAAGCGGCTTTGTGAATCCCGAAGTTTAGTCCTATTCAGGGATCAGCACTCCGGCATCCGAAAAAAATTACCGCCGCCAGATCGCTACAAAACCCGCCCGTTTTTCCGCATAACGACGCGGCGCGGCTGCGATTCGGCCTGCAACACCCCCCGCGCCACAGACGCGCATCGCTGCCCGCAAGGGCCAGGGACATTCCCGCCGTCCTGCATTATCATGTGCGCCTTTGTCTTGTCCAGAAGGTCGCCATGTCTCCCAGGTTTCTTTTGTCTTTGTCGCTCCCCGTTTTTCTCCTTGCCGCCTGTGGCGCAGTGGAGGATACGCGACCAGGGCAACCGGTGGCGCATCGGCAGGCGGCGTTCAGGGCGATGCTGAAAAGTTTTGAGCCGATGGGCATCCAGTTGCGCGAAGGGACGTACCAGGCGGAAGTCTTCCGGCAACACGCCGAAAAACTCGCCGGATTGAAAGATGCGCCGTGGGACTACTTCGGGGCGGACACGCAATATCCGCCCAGCAAGTCGGATGACGCGCTATGGCGGGAGCCGGAGATTTTCGCCGCCGAGCGCGACAAGTTCATCCGCGCGGTCGAAGCCTTGCGGCTTGCCGCGCAAAACGCGCCGCCGGAGGCGCGGCAGCAGACCCTGACCTCCCTTGATGCGCTCAAGGCGGCTTACGCGCCAGTGGAGGCAAGCTGCCGCAGTTGTCACAAGCGTTACAAGCGCTAGACAGGATTTGAACATGTTGAGCGCCCTGAATCTCGAATGTCTGCGCGGCGAACGGCGGCTGTTTCGGGGTATCGGCTTCACGCTCGCGGCGGGAGAATTGCTGTTTCTGGAGGGACAAAACGGCGCGGGTAAGACCACCTTGCTGCGGATGTTGTGCGGCCTGACGCCGCCGAATGCCGGAGAAATCCGCTGGCAGGGCGAGGAGATTCGCCATCTGGACGATGATTTTCACGCCCGGCTCTGCTACCTCGGTCATCAGAACGCCATCAAGGAAGATTTGACGCCGCTGGAAAATATTTGCGCCAGCGCCCATCTGGCGGACGAACCCTTGAGCGAAGACGACGCCCTGAACGCGCTGGAACAGGTAGGACTGATGGGGCGCGAAGACCTGACCTGCCGTTATCTTTCGCAAGGTCAGAAACGGCGCGTGGCGTTGGCGCGACTGGTGCACGAACGGCGGGCGCTGTGGATACTCGACGAACCTTTTGTGGCGCTGGATACGCAAGCGGTAACCTGGCTTTCCGGGGTGATTGGCGCGCATCTGCGACGCGGCGGCCTCACGGTGATGACCACGCATCAGGCGGTGGCGATTCCCGCCGCGCCGACGCGCCATCTGCGACTGGGGGCATAGGCCATGTTGCGCGTCATCCTCCACATCATCGCCCGCGACTTGCGTCTGGCCTGGCGACGTCCGGCGGATGTGTGTTCGGTCGTGTTCTTTTTCATTCTTGTCGCCAGCCTGTTTCCCCTGGGCGTGGGGCCGGAAACGGAAGTATTGCGCCGCCTTGCGCCGGGGGTGATCTGGGTGGGCGCGCTGCTGGCGACCATGCTCTCGTTGCCGCGAATGTTCGCCGAGGATTTTCACGATGGCGCACTGGAGCAACTGGCGCTCGCGCCCTGTCCGTTGGGTCTGGTGGCGCTGGGCAAGACGCTGGCGCACTGGCTGGTTTCCGGTCTGCCGCTGGCGCTGATTGCGCCGCTTCTGGGCTTGCAGTTCGATTTGCCGCCGGAGGCATTGGCGACGCTGGCGTTTTCGGTGTTCATCGGCACACCGGCGCTTTCCGGCATTGGCGCGATTGGCGCGGCGCTCACTTTGGGATTGCGCGGCGGCGGTGTGTTGCTTTCCCTTCTGGTGCTGCCCTTGTATATTCCCGTGCTGATTTTCGGCGCGGGCGCGGTCGATGCCAGCATCAGCGGCATGAGTTTTACCGCGCACTTTTTTTTGCTGGCGGCGCTGACCGTCGGCGGCCTCGCCATCGCGCCCTGGGCGGCGGCTGCGGCGCTTAAAATCGCGCTGGAATAGGCGCGTAAAACCCACCCATAAACGATTGGATACACCTCCCGAAGGTAAAAACGGAAATAATGCGCGCATGACGCAATTCACTCATCTTTACAAATTTGCCGCGCCCGCCGCGTTTTATCCGCTGGCGGGACGTCTGGTTCCCTGGTTCTGGGGTTTGACCGCCCTGTTCGGCGGCATCGGCCTGTGGCTGGGGCTTGCCGTCGCGCCCACGGATTTTCAGCAAGGCGAAGGCTATCGCATCATCTTCGTGCATGTCGGCGCGTCCTGGATGTCGATGTTTATTTACGTGGTCATGGCTTTCTGGGCGGCTATCGGACTGGCGTTCAACACCCGCCTTTCCGGCATGATGACGGCGGCGCTGGCGCCCACCGGCGCGCTCTTTACCTTCCTCTCGCTATGGACGGGCGCGCTCTGGGGCAAACCCATGTGGGGAGCCTGGTGGGTATGGGACGCGCGGCTGACCTCCGAACTGATTTTGCTCTTTCTCTATATCGGCTTCATCGCGCTTACCCGCGCTATTGACGACCCCCGCCGCGCCGACCGCGCCGGCGCGGTGCTGGCGCTGGTGGGCGTGGTCAACATTCCCATCATTTATTTTTCGGTCAAATGGTGGAGCACCCTGCATCAGGGCGCGTCCGTTTCGCTTGCCAAATCGCCCAGCATGGCGACCATCATGCTCTGGGGCATGTTGTTCTGCGCCCTTGCCATGTGGATGTATGCCATCGCCGTCTCGCTCATCCGTGTGCGCGGCATCATTCTGGAACGCGAACGCCACACCGATTGGGTGAAGGCGTTGCTGCTGAAGCCTGAAAAATCCTGATTTTCTCAAGAGCCTTGTATGTACTGGAACAGTTTTTCCGATTTTTTGCATATGGGCGGCTACGGCCTGTATGTCTGGGGTTCTTTCGGCATGACCGCGCTGGTCATGCTGCTGGAACCCTGGCTGACCCTGCGTCGGCAACGCGCCATCCGGCGGCGACTGACCCGGCAATTGGCCGCTGCGCTGCGGGAAAAAGCGGAAGCGGCAAACGCGGAGGAAGCCGCATGAAAGCGCGTCATCAACGCCTGTTGCTGATTGCCGCCGCGCTGGTCGCGCTGGGGCTGATCGCTTTTTTCGTGTTTTCCGCCCTGAACGCAAACATGGCGTTTTTCTATTCCCCTGCGGATGTCAAGGCGGGCAAAGCGCCGCAAAACAAGCTCTTTCGCATCGGCGGTCTGGTGGAAGCCGGTTCGCTCACGTGGCAGGCCGACGGCGTGACCGTAAGTTTCGTCGTCACCGATATGCTCGAGCGTGTCCCTGTCCATTACAAAGGCATCCTGCCTGACCTTTTTTCGGAAGGTAAAGGCGTGGTCGCGCAGGGACATTTGAACGACGACGGCGTATTCGTCGCCCAGGAAGTGCTCGCCAAACACGACGAAAACTACATGCCCCCGGAAGCCGCCCAAGCGTTGCAAAAAGCGCATGAGGAAGGGGTGACCAGAGGACAAAGGGCGGAAGATGGAGGACAGTAAAATTACCGGCGCTTTGCGCCGCATGATTTGAAAGAAACATGAAACTACACTCAAAATCTCCGTCATTTAACCTTCCCCTTCCTTCACTCCCTCTCCCCTTGTGGGAGAGGGAATTGAATTGCGCCTCCCTCGCGTTACCCCTTTCCCCCGCAGGCGAAGCCTTCGCTGACCCTACTGTCTTCTGTCTTCTATCTTCTGTCACCCATGATCCCTGAACTCGGACTTTTCGCCCTTATTCTTGCCCTGCCGGTTGCCCTGTGCACGGGCGTTCTTGCCTTGTGGGGCGCGCAGCGCGGGCGGCCTGCGTGGATTGCGCTCGCCAGACCCGGAACTGTGGCGGTGGCCTTGCTGGTCGGCGTCGCCTATCTTTGTCTGACCTGGGCGTTTATCCAGAACGATTTTTCGGTGCTGTATGTGGCGCAGCAGTCCAGTTCATTGTTGCCGCTCGTCTATCGCGTCGCGGGCGTCTGGGGCGGGCATGAAGGCTCCCTGTTGCTTTGGTTGTTGATGCTCACCGTCTGGGCGGCGCTGGTGCGCTTTTATTCGCGCGACCTGCCGGACGCCCTGCGCGCGCGGGTGTTGGGAGTGCTGTGTCTGGTGGCGGCGGGGTTTTTGCTGTTTGTCCTGTTGACCTCCAATCCGTTTTTGCGGCTCATTCCGGGCGCGGCGGAAGGGCGCGAACTCAATCCCATGTTGCAGGATCCCGGCCTCGTCCTTCATCCGCCGCTGTTGTACATGGGCTATGTCGGCTTTTCCGTCGCCTATGCCTTTGCGGTTGCGGCCTTGCTGTCCGGTCAACTGGACGCGGCCTGGGCGCGCTGGTCGCGTCCGTGGACGCTGGCGGCCTGGGGGTTTCTGACATTGGGCATTGCCGTTGGCTCGTGGTGGGCCTATTACGAACTGGGCTGGGGCGGCTGGTGGTTCTGGGATCCGGTGGAAAACGCTTCCTTCATGCCCTGGCTGGCGGGCACGGCGCTCAT
>JAIRZG010000002.1 GCA_031267345.1 Zoogloeaceae bacterium | reverse complement strand
CCGCTCGAACAGCTTGTCGTGCAATATCTTCTCGCCGCGCAGCCTGTCGCGGCGGTGCACCAGGGTGACGTGGCTGGCGATGTTGGCGAGGTAGAGCGCTTCTTCCACGGCGGTATTGCCGCCGCCGACCACGGCGACCGGCTTGTTGCGGTAGAAAAAGCCGTCGCTGGTGGCGCAGGCGGAAACGCCCTTACCCATGAAGGCGGTCTCCGAGGGCAGACCCAGATATTGCGCCGATGCGCCCGTGGCGATAATCAGGGCGTCACAGGTGTAGGTTGCTTCGTCGCCGATGAGGGTAAAGGGCTTTTGCGTCAGCCTTGCCGTGTGGATGTGGTCGAAGACGATTTCGGTATTGAAGCGGCGGGCGTGCGCTTCCAGCCGGTTCATCAGTTCAGGCCCCGGTATGCCTTCCACGGCGGAAGGCCAGTTGTCGACTTCGCTGGTGGTCATGATCTGACCGCCCTGGGCGATGCCGGTGACAAGCACGGGTGCAAGGTTGGCGCGGGCGGCGTAAAGGGCGGCGGTGTAACCGGCGGGGCCGGAGCCGAGAATAAGCAGGGAAACGTGACGGGAAGGGAGCGTCTGGGACATGGCGGATTCGCTTTGCGGACGAGAGGAAAGAGCGGCAGATTATAGCTTTTGTCCGCTCAAGCGGGAAAAACCTGCCGTTCATCGCTGTTTCATAACCGCCTGTCGTTTTCTGCTTCAGCGCGCTTTTCTTCTTTGTACAATAAGCGTATCCACAGGGTTCCCATTGAAAGGAAAATCATGTTACGCGCTGTTTTGACGGCCTTTGCCTTTGCCCTGCTCGTTGCGGGTTGTCCCCCCGGACTGCCCGGTGTCCCCGCATACTCCGGTGGAGAAACTACCCCCTCCGTTCCTCCCGAAGCGGGCGACGTAGATCCGTACTATTCGGAGGAAATGATCTGCGAGCCGCCTACTGCCGCCGCGCCTTAGCGGCGACGGCGCTGGCGCTGGCGTTGGCGTTGGCGTTGGCGGTTGATCGCGTCGTTTGCGGGAAGACTCTTTCCCGCAGGTGTCTGTAGATGGTTTTGCCGTGGTGTACGTGTCCATTTTGTATGATGCGCCCCTTTTTGGAGGGGCGTTTTCTTGTTCGGGATTACTCCGTTGCGAAGGTCGCGCGTTTTTCCGTCGTCTGAAGGATGCGGGAAAGATGGCGCGTTTTTTGCTTTTATGGAGAAGAGGCTGTTTTCCTCAAGGCGGTCGGACGGAATGCCGTTAGTGGACTCGAGGCGCAGGCTGAACCGACTTTTCACCAGGGAGCGAGATCATGAACATCGTCTATGACAGTACGCATTATTCCGTGCTGGCCTACCCCGCGCAGGAAGGTTTTGAACTGTTCGACAAGGACGCTCGCCGCATTCTTTTCCTGCAAGGCGCGCTCGCGCACCATTTTCGCGACGCAATCAACGACATCCCGGAGGCCGAACGCACCGTGGAAGCCATCGACGCCTTTCTCGACGCCTACTGCATCGGCGGCGCGGCGCAGCGCATCGTGTTCCATTGATCAGAAGACAGAAGACGGATGACAGAGGGCAGTCAATTACCGGCGGCGAAAGCCGCCGTAGGCAATCCTGTCCTCTGACCCCAGCACGCCACTTTCCGGCCTGTGGCGAAGTCGGTCATGGGTGGGTAGGTTTCCTTGCAGAGGGGCAGGGCTTCCTGGCAGCGCGAGCAAAAGTGGCAGCCGGGGGGCGGATTGGCGGGGGAGGGGGTTTCGCCTTCCAGGCGGATGATTTCCCTGCCGCCTTCGATGCGCGGTACGGCGGAGAGCAGCGCGCGGGTGTAGGGATGCGCAGGGGCGGTGAGCACAGCGGCGGCGGGGCCGGATTCGACGATGCGTCCCAGATACATGACGGCAATCTCGTGCGCCAGATATTCCACCACGGCGAAGTTGTGGGTGATGAACAGGTAGGCAATGCCCAGTTCCGTCTGCAAATCCTGCATCAGATTCAGGATTTGCGCCTGTACGGAAACATCCAGCGCGGAGGTGGGTTCGTCGCAGAGAATGACGCGCGGCGAGACCGCCAGCGCGCGAGCGATGGCGATGCGCTGGCGCTGGCCGCCGGAAAATTCGTGCGGATAGCGGCTGGCGTGTTCCGCCTTCAATCCGACCTGGAGAAGTAACGCCGCGCAGCGTTCCCGCGCTTCTGTATCCGAGCGCGCCGCGTTGAGCGCCAACATGCCTTCGCGCAGAATCTCGCTCACATTCATGCGCGGATTCAGGGAGGCGTAAGGATCCTGAAACACCATTTGCATGGCTTGCCGCAGCCGTTTCGCCTCGGCCTTGTCACGCGGATTGACGCGCTGACCCTGCCAGAACATTTCGCCGCCCGTCACGGGGAGGATACGCATCAGGGCGCGTCCCACCGTGGTCTTGCCGCAGCCGGATTCACCCACCAGCGCCAGGGTGCGCCCCGGCGTCAGATCGAGATCGACGCCATCCACCGCCCGCACATAACCCCGCGTCCGCTGCAACAGTCCCTTGCGAATCGGAAAATGCACCTGCAAACCGCGTACAGAAGACAGGGGGCCGAGGACGGAAGAGCGTAATTCATGCGGCGTGACGCGTCGGTTATCGTCTGTCCTCCGCCCTTCGTCCCCTGTCTTCTGAAAGTGACAGCGCGCCCAAACGCCATCTCCCCGATCTTCCAGCAAAGGCGCTTGCGTCCAGCATGGATTCTGATCCCGGATCCCGGATCTCTGACATCTGGGCGCGAAGCGGCAACCAATGGGCAGTGTGGTGAAGGCGGGGGACTGGCCGGGGAGGGCGTTGAGGCGTTGGCCGGGTTGCGCGGTTTCCGGCAGGGCGGCGAACAGCGCGCGGCTGTAAGGGTGTTGCGGGGCGCGGAAAAACGCCTCGCGTCCGGCGCGTTCGACCAGTTGTCCGGCGTACATGACGCCGACCTGGTCGGTCATGCGCGCCACCACGCCCAAATCATGCGTAATCAGCAGCAGCGCCATGCCGTATTCGGCTTGCAGGTTTTGCAGCAGATCGAGAATTTGCGCCTGCACGGTCACGTCGAGCGCGGTGGAAGGCTCATCGGCAATCAACAGGCGCGGACGGGCAGCCAGGGCGATGGCGATCATCACCCGCTGCTTCATGCCACCGGAAAGTTGAAACGGATATTCGGCAAGCCGTCGCGCGGGGTCGCTGATGCCCACCTGCGCGAGCAAGCCTTCCGCGTATTCGCGGCGCGCCCGCCCGGTGAGGCCAAGGTGCAGGGTGAGCGCCTCGCCAATCTGGCGTTCGATGGGGAGTACGGGATTCAGGCTGGTGGCGGGTTCCTGAAAAATCATCGCCATGTCGCCGCCGCGCAATTCGCGCATGGCGGCTTCGGGCAGCGCGAGCAGCTCGCGTTCCCGCAAAAAAATTTCGCCGCCGGTGATGTGTATGCCGGACGGCAGCAGACGCATCAGCGCCAGCGCGGTCAGCGATTTGCCGCAACCGGATTCGCCCACCAGGGCGAAGGTTTCTCCGGCGCGAATGGAAAAACTAAGGCCATCGATGATCGGCAGCAGTGTGGCGTCCGCCCTGGCAATGCCGATGTTGAGGTCGCGTATGACGAGCAAGGGCGCAGTATCGGACATCGGCGGTCGGGAACGGGAGGATGGGGAGGGCGATTGTCTCATTTTCCGGCGTGTCCGCAGCGGATTCCCGTCTTTATCGCCAGCCAGAGCTTGCGGCGCGGCGGGAGGCTGATGCGCTGGCGCAACACCTGAAACTGTTTGGCTTCGATTTCGCGCAGCAGGGCGTGGTAGAGGGCGGCCATAATCAGGCCGGGGCGCTGGCTTTTGCGGTCGACGGGCAAAAGCCGGGCGAGGGCGCGGGCGTAATAGCTTTCGGCGCGGTCTTTCTGAAAGCGCATCAGGGCGGTGAAGTTTTCCGGATAACGACCTTGCAGCAGGTCTTCCGCGGGCACGGAAAAGCGTTGCAATTCGTCTTCGGGAACATAGATGCGTCCCCGCCGCGCGTCTTCGCCGATGTCGCGCAGGATGTTGGTCAATTGAAACGCCATGCCCAGATCCTGCGCGTAAGCGAGCGTCGCTTTTTCCCGATAGCCGAAAATCTCGACGGACAGCAACCCGACCACGCTGGCGACGCGGTAGCAATACACCGCTAGATGGGCAAAATCCGGGTAGCGCGTCACCTGCAAATCCATCTGCATTCCGTTGATGATTTCCAGCAGATGTTCGGCGGGCAGTTTGAATTCGCGTCCGGCTTCCTGTAAAGCCAGTCCTACCGGGTGCAGCGGGCGTCCGTTCTGGACGCGCCCGATTTCCTCGCGCCACCAGGCCAGCTTCATCGCCGCCAGCGTCTTGTCGCGGCACTCATCCACAAGGTCATCGACTTCGCGGCAAAAGGCGTACAAGGCCATGATGGCCTGTCGCCGCGCGCGCGGCAGAAAGAAAAAGCTCAAATAAAAGCTGGAGCCGCTGGCGGCGGCTTTTTGTCGGCAATATTCGTGCGGGGTCATTTTCAGGGAACAGGGGGCGGAAGACAGAGGACAGAAGGTTGGCGGTTGTAAGGGAAAATCACGCGCCTCCAGTGCGGTTGACACCGACGGCGCGACCTGCGCCTATTGTACTGTCTTCTGTCCTCCGTCCCCTGATCTTGAAAGCGCCCATGCTGTCCCCATGTTCGGTGTTATCTCGAAGACAAGGAATTCATCATGCGACTTGACAAATTGACCACCATATTCCAGCAGGCGCTGGCGGACGCGCAAAGTCTGGCGGTGCGGCATGACCAGCAGTTCATTGAGCCGCAGCATCTGCTTTTGGCGCTTATCGATCAGGAAGATGGCGGCACAAACGCCTTGCTGGCGCGTTCCGGCGTCAATGTGCCGGGGTTGAAGCGCGATCTGGAAACGGCGATACAGCATCTGCCGCAGGTTTCCGGACATGGCGGCGAGGTCAGCATTGGGCGCGATCTTGCCAATCTCTTGAATCTCACCGAAAAAGCGGCGCAAAAACGCGGCGATCAGTTCATCGCTTCGGAAATGTTTTTGCTGGCGCTCACCGAGGACAAGGGCGAAACCGGAAAACTCGCCAAACGGCACGGTCTGGCGCAAAAACCGCTGGCGGCGGCGATTGACGCCGTGCGCGGCGGGCAGGGCGTGGAAAGCCAGGAGGCGGAAGGGCAGCGGGAATCGTTGAAGAAATTTTGCGTCGACCTCACTGAGCGCGCGCGTTTGGGCAAGCTCGATCCGGTGATTGGTCGTGACGACGAAATCCGCCGCGCCATCCAGATTCTGCAACGTCGCTCGAAAAACAACCCGGTGTTGATCGGCGAACCCGGCGTGGGCAAAACGGCGATTGTCGAGGGTCTGGCGCAGCGCATCATCAACGCGGAAGTGCCGGAGAGCTTGAAGAACAAAAAGGTGCTGGCGCTGGATATGGCGGGCTTGCTGGCGGGCGCGAAGTATCGGGGCGAGTTTGAGGAACGCCTGAAAGCGGTGCTGAAGGAAATCTCGCAGGAAGAAGGGCGCGTCATTCTCTTTATCGACGAGCTGCACACGATGGTGGGCGCGGGCAGGGCGGAAGGAGCGATCGATGCGGGCAACATGCTGAAACCGGCGCTGGCGCGCGGCGAATTGCACTGCATCGGCGCGACCACGCTGGATGAATATCGCAAATACATTGAAAAGGACGCGGCGCTGGAGCGGCGCTTCCAGAAAGTGCAGGTCGACGAGCCGACGGTGGAGGCCAGCATCGCCATCCTGCGCGGCTTGCAGGAAAAATACGAACTGCATCACGGCGTGGATATTACCGATCCGGCGATTGTCGCCGCCGCCGAGTTGTCGCATCGCTATATCACTGACCGTTTTTTGCCGGACAAGGCCATCGACCTGATCGACGAAGCCGCCGCGCGCATAAAAATGGAAATCGACTCTCGTCCCGAAGTCATGGACAAGCTCGATCGGCGGCTGATCCAGTTGAAAATCGAGCGTGAGGCGATGAAGAAGGAAAAGGATGAAGCCTCGCAAAAACGCCTTGCCCTGATTGAAGAAGAAATCAAACGCCTGGGAAAGGAGTATTCCGATCTGGAGGAAACCTGGAAAACC
Organism: Zoogloeaceae bacterium; assembly: GCA_031267345.1. Lineage (GTDB taxonomy): Bacteria > Pseudomonadota > Gammaproteobacteria > Burkholderiales > Rhodocyclaceae > Azovibrio. Next base: position 1,621 of record JAIRZG010000002.1, on the reverse strand, counting down.
GAAAAAGCCCAGGTGCAGGGTTCAGCGCACATCAAGGAGGAAATCGACCGCCTGAAGGTGCAGATGGCCGAATTCCAGAGGAAGGGACAGTTCGACAAACTTGCGGAATTGCAATACGGAAAACTGCCGCAACTTGAAGCGCAATTGAAGGCGGCGGAAAAATCCGGCGACAGCGAACACCAGCGGAACAAACTCCTGCGCACCCAGGTGGGTGCGGAAGAAATCGCCGAAGTGGTGAGCCGCGCCACGGGTATTCCGGTTGCCCGAATGATGCAGGGCGAGCGGGAAAAACTCCTGCGCATGGAAGCCAATCTGCATCGGCGCGTGGTCGGGCAGGAAGAAGCCGTGCGCCTGGTCTCCGACGCCATCCGCCGCTCGCGCGCCGGACTTTCCGATCCCGATCGGCCTTACGGCTCCTTCCTTTTTCTTGGCCCCACGGGCGTGGGAAAAACCGAACTCTGCAAGGCGCTGGCGGAATTCATGTTTGACAGCGAGGCGCATCTGGTTCGCGTCGACATGAGCGAATTCATGGAAAAACATTCAGTCGCGCGACTGATCGGCGCGCCGCCGGGCTATGTCGGCTACGAGGAAGGCGGCGCGCTTACTGAAGCCGTGCGCCGCAAACCCTACAGCGTCATCCTGCTGGACGAAGTGGAAAAGGCGCATCCAGATGTCTTCAACGTGCTCCTGCAAGTGCTGGACGACGGGCGTATGACCGATGGTCAGGGACGCACCGTGGATTTCAAGAATACGGTGATCGTCATGACCTCCAATCTGGGCAGCCAGATGATTCAGCAGATGGCGGGCGAAGCGTATGCGGCGATAAAGGAAGCGGTGATGGGCGAAGTGAAGGCGTATTTTCGTCCGGAATTCCTCAACCGCATCGACGAAACCGTGGTTTTTCATAGCTTGGACGCGACCAACATCCGTGAGATCGCCAGAATTCAACTGGCGCAACTGGAAAAGCGCGTCGCCCAACTGGAAATGCGCTTGCAAGTGGAAGACAGCGCCCTCGCCGAACTCGCCCAAGCTGGATTCGACCCGGCATTCGGCGCGCGTCCCCTGAAACGCGCCCTCCAGCAACAGATCGAAAACCCGCTGGCGAAACAAATCCTCGAAGGCAAATTCGCGCCCAAAGACATCATCCGTGTACGCTGGGAAAAAGGAGCAATGCGCTTCGCGGTTCCGGGTTCGGAAGACTGAGGACAGAAGACCGTTCGGGGAAATCCGGATCGGTCGTCCTTTCCGCATACGCGGGCGCGTCGTGTCGTAGGGGCGACCTGTGGTCGTCCGCAGCGGTCATTCCCATGTGCGCGCGCACCAGTTTGCAGCGCGGCGCGTCGTGGCGAAAGTCTGGCGGGGCGGCGCTGGCGGGCATCAACGGCTACGATACGGTGCTGTTCGACCATGACGGCGACGGAATCAAAACCGGCACGGGCTGGGTGAAAGGCGACGATGGTTTTTTAGTGCTGGACAGGAACGGCAACGGTCAGATTGACGACGGGAGCGAACTCTTCGGCGTCGACACCATCAAATCCAACGGACAGAAAGCGACCAGCGGCCTCGACGCTTTAGCCGATCTGGATTCCAACGGCGACGGCGTGTTTGACCAGAACGACGC
>JAIRZG010000084.1 GCA_031267345.1 Zoogloeaceae bacterium | reverse complement strand
CCCATGTCCCTGGCGATTGCCGCCAGCATCCTCGTCGGCGCGGGCATCAGCCACGCCGCCAATGACGAACCCATCAGTCCGATCAAACCGCCCGTCAATATCAACCGCGCGCAGGCGGAATTGGGCAAAAAGCTGTACTTCGATACCCGGCTTTCCAAATCCGGGTTTATTTCCTGTAATTCCTGCCACAACCTTTCCCTGGGCGGCACGGACAACCTGCCGACTTCCATCGGCGACCATTGGCAGCAGGGGCCGATCAATTCGCCCACGGTGCTGAATTCCAGCCTCAACCTCGCCCAGTTCTGGGATGGTCGCGCCGCCGACCTGCGCGAGCAGGCGGGCGGGCCGATTGCCAATCCCAGGGAAATGGCTTCCTCGCATACCCTGGCGGTCGATGTGCTGACTTCCATCCCCGGTTATGTAGCCGAATTCAAACAGGTTTTCGGTAAGGGAAAAATCGACATCGAACAGGTGACAACCGCCATCGCCGAATTTGAAAAAACCCTGGTCACGCCCAATTCGCGCTTTGACCAGTGGTTGAAAGGCAAGGCCAAGGCGCTGACGGCGGAGGAAAAAGAAGGCTATCAACTCTTCAAGGATTCCGGCTGCGTGGCGTGTCATAACGGCGAGGCGGTGGGCGGCAATTCCTTCCAGAAAATGGGGCTGGTCGAACCCTATCAGACCAGCAACGACGCCGAAGGCCGCGTCGGTGTGACCGGCAATGACGCCGAACGCTTCAACTTCAAGGTGCCGACCCTGCGCAATGTGGAACTGACCTACCCCTACTTCCACGATGGCGCGGCCAACACCCTGACGCAAGCCGTGGATACCATGGGGCGTCTGCAACTGGGCAAACACTTTACGCCGCAGGAAAACGCCAGAATCGTCGCCTTCCTGAAGACGCTCACCGGCGAGCAGCCGAAATTCCAGTTGCCCATCCTGCCGCCTTCCTCCGACCGGACGCCGCGTCCCCAACCGTTTGACAGGTGAGTGGGACAAAACGTGAAAACGGGGCGCGTCAGCGCCCCTTTTTCCTGGCGCGGACGGAAGAATATTTATTGCGCAAGGATAAAGGCGATTGACACAGCGAAACCGCTTTTGACTACAATGCGTTTTCCCGCCCATTTTCCCTTTTACCGGATGCGTCGCGTTTCCCTCTCTTTTTCGCTGGCCCTGCTGCTTGCCCTGCTGTTCCTGTTGGCGCAGGCGGGGGCGGTGGCGCATGAATTCAGCCATCTCGATGAAGACGAAGGTGGGGTGGCGGAGGATTGCGTGTTTTGTCTGGCGGCGGTGGCGCTGGACGCGGCAGCGCCGCTGCCGGACGCGCCTGCCTTGAGCTTGCCGCCGCTCCTGGTCGCGGCTTTCGCGCTTTTATATGTTTCTCATTTTTCATCGCCTTGTCGCGCCTATTGGGGACGCGCGCCGCCTGCGCGCCTGTGTCCGCAATAAGCCGCTGTAACAGGCCAACTTCCCGCTGCCGGACAGTCGGGAAGGTTTTCTCATTGAAACAAGGAGTCATGAAAAATGAAGCAAGGTATTTACACGACCCTCGCGCTCTGCGCCTGTGGTCTTTTGGGCGCGGGTCACGCGCCTTCCGTCCTGGCCCAGGAACATGCCGCGCATGTGCATGGCGTGGCGCGTCTGGATGTGGCGATAGAGGGCGCGACGCTTTCCCTGCAACTGGAAAGTCCGCTCGATAACCTGTTGGGCTTTGAACACGCGCCCGCAAACCAGGCGGAAGAAGATCAGGTAAAACGCATGAGCGCGAAGCTGCGGGCGGCGGATCGCCTGTTCGCGCCCACGTCCGCCGCAGGGTGCAAGCCGGAAAAAGTGACGCTGGAATCTTCGGCGCTGGACGCGGAACTTTTAGGCGAAACCGGGGATGAACATGAAACCGACGCGCATGAGCATGAGGACGAAGCAGGCCATGCCGATCTGGACGCCCTCTGGCAATTTCACTGCGCGCGTCCGGAAGCCTTGCAGTCCGTGGAAATTCGCCTGTTCCGCGACTTTTCCGGTTTGCGCGAACTTGAAGTGCAGGCGGTGACGCCCAAGGGGCAGCGTGGCGCGACCCTGACGCCGGAAAAACGGATCTTGACGTGGTAGTCCGGGAGCGGGAATCCGGGATCGGGGATCAGCAAACCCCGAATGCCTGTTCTCCCGCGCTGGTGATGCAGGGGGTGCGCTTTGCCTGGGAGAAGGAGGCCGCGCCCTGTTTTGCCGCGTTGTCGCTGGTCGTCGAGGCCGGGGCGCACTGGTTTCTCTGCGGCAAAAGCGGCAGCGGCAAGAGCACCTTGCTGAATCTGGCGGCGGGCGTGTTGCTGCCGGACGCGGGCAGCATACGTCTTCTGGGGCAGGAGTTGAGCGCGTTTTCCGCCAGCGGGCGCGACCGTTTCCGCGTTGATCATGTCGGCTTCATTTTCCAGCAATTCAACCTGATCCCCTGGATGTCGGTGCTGGACAACACCCTGCTGCCCTGCCGTTTTTCCCGCAGACGGCGGCAACGGGCGCAAGCGGCGGGCGGCGACATGCAGACGGAAGCCGGGCGTCTGCTTCACGCGTTGGATATGGACAGGACGCTGTGGCGGCAACCGGCGATGAAACTTTCCATCGGCCAGCAGCAGCGGGTAGCGGCGGCGCGCGCGTTGTTGGGACGCCCGGAACTGATCATCGCCGACGAACCCACCTCCAGTCTGGACGCCGACCGACAGGTCATTTTTCTGGAACTGCTGCAACACGAATGCTCGGAGAGCGGCGCGGCGCTGCTTTTTGTCAGCCACGACGAGCGACTGGCCGAACGCTTTTCACACCGCCTGCGTCTGGATGCGCCGGAGCAGGCGCAGGGATGAATGGGTCATGATGAATACGCTTTGCAACGAAATCCCCACGCTAACTAACGCGGCAGGGTTTTGCATCTTCCCTCCCCATGAAGGGGAGGGAGTGTATCTGCGCCGCAGCGCGTCTCCCGCTTGCGGGAGAGGGAAAAATCGCGCGCCCGACCGAAGGACATCGCCATGAAATCCCTGTTCCTGTTTGCGGCAGCCAGCGCCTGGAACCGGCGCGGCACGCTGATCTTCACCGTGCTGGCGATTGCCCTTGCCGTCACCCTGATGTTGGGCATCGAGCGGCTGCGCGCCGACGCGCGCGCCAGCTTCCTGCATTCGGTCACGGGCGTCGATCTGGTTGTCGGCGCGCGTACCGGTCCGGTGCAACTCATGCTCTACAGTGTCTTTCGCATGGGCGGGGCGACGCACAACATCGGCTGGAAAAGCGCCCAGCATGTCATGCAGGATCCGGCGGTTGCCTGGGTCGTGCCGCTGGCGTTGGGCGATTCGCTCAAGGGGTTTCCCGTGCTCGGCGCCACGCCCGATTACTTCCGGTATTTCCGCTACGGCGCAGGTAACGATCTGGTCTTTGCCGAAGGCCGCGCGTTTTCCGGCGATCTGGAAGGGCTGTATGAAGCCGTGCTGGGCGCGGAAGTCGCGGCGCGATTGGGGTTGAAAACGGGCGACGCCATCGTGCTGGCGCACGGCAGCGGCGAAAACGTGTTGAACGAACACGCCGACAAGCCTTTTCGCGTTGTCGGCACACTGGCGGCGACGGGAACGCCGGTGGATCGCAGCGTGCATGTGAGCCTCGCCGCCATTGAGGCCATTCACCTCGACTGGCAGGGCGGCGCGCCAACGCCGGGGTTTGTCATTCCCGCCGACATGGCGCGCAAATTCGACCTCACGCCGAAAACCGTGACCGCCCTGCTGGTCGGCCTGAAAAGCCGCGCCGCCGTATTCCAGGCGCAGCGGCGCATCAATGCCTACCGCGACGAAGCCCTGATGGCGGTGCTGCCCGGCGTGGCGCTGGATGAACTCTGGCAGATCATCGGGCTGGCGGCGCAAGCCTTGACCGCTGTCTCCTTTCTCGCCGCCGCCGTGGGACTGGCCGGACTGGTGGCGGTCATCCTCGCCAGTCTGAATGAACGCCGCCGCGAACTCGCCATCCTGCGCGCCAACGGCGCGAGTCCGCGCGACATTTTCCTGCTGCTGGCCGCTGAAGGCGTGTTGCTGACCACGCTGGGTCTGATTATCGGTTTCGCGCTCCTGATTCTCCTCAGCGCCATAGCCGCGCCCTGGCTCATGCGCGGCTATGGCATACAGCTCGAGCCGCTGGCGCTGGACGCGCCCGCTCTGGGCTACATGACCGCCATCTGGACGACCGGTTGCGTCGCCAGCCTTTTCCCCGGCTGGCGCGCCTATCGTCTGTCGCTGGCGGACGGTCTGCAACCGCGCCTGTAGCGCAAAGGAAAATCATGCGACATTTTTTGGGATGCGCTCTGCTGCTGGCGCTTGCCGCCTGCAACCCGAATGCCGATTCCGGCGACCAACCCGGATCCGTCGCGCCGCCGACCTACCAGGTGGGCGACCGTCTGCCGGCAGGCGCCGCCGTCCAGGCTGCGCCGACCTATCGTGAAATCACCTGGGACGAACTCATTCCGCCCGACTGGGATCCGGCGGGCATTTTCGCCGGATTCAATCTGGACGATTTGCAGGACGCCGACCCGCGCGCCGACGCGGCGCTGGAGAAGATGCGGCAAGCCTGGGACAACGCGCCCGTCAACCCGCAGATGCAGGGACAAGCCATCCGCATCCCCGGTTTTGTCGTGCCGCTGGACGCGGAGGGCGGCGCCTTGCGCGAATTCCTGCTCGTCCCCTATTTCGGCGGCTGCATCCACGTCCCGCCGCCGCCCGCCAACCAGATCATCCACGTCCGCGCCCAATCGGCGTTCAAGGACATTCAGGCCATGGACGCCATCTGGATCAGCGGCGTCCTGACCACGACCCATACCAACAGCCAGATGGGCAACGCCGGTTACAGCATGGCGGCGCAACAGGTGGAGCCATACCGTTGGGGATCGGAGGGCAGATGACAGCTATGACAGAGGAAGTTACCGGCGGCTGCGCCGCCGCGCGGGCAGGGGGGCGAACCGTCCCTACGACCGATGTGCCTGCGCAATCGCCAATGTCGGGTTACGCTTTCGGCTTGCTGACCTGCATCAGCGTACAATCCGTCCCCTCATGGAACCTGCGTTCCCCAATCAATCCCCGAATCAACCCTCGCTAACGCTGCATGGCAGTTGGTGGGCAGTGGTTGCGTTGGCGTTGGCGGCGTTCATTTTCAACACGACGGAATTCATTCCGGTGGCGCTGCTTTCCGCCATCGGCGCGAGTTTCGACATGTCCGTCGCAAAAACAGGGCTGATGCTCACCATTTACGCCTGGGTGGTCGCCCTGTTGTCGTTGCCCTTGATGTTGCTCACGCGCCGTATCGAACGGCGGCGGTTGTTGGCGGGGTTGTTTTTGCTGTTCATCGGTAGCCACGTTCTTTCCGCCTACGCCTGGAGTTTCGGCGTTTTGCTGGTGTCCCGCATCGGCATTGCGATGGCGTATGCCGTGTTCTGGTCGATTACCGCGTCGCTTGCCGTGCGCGTCGCGCCGACCGGGCAGGCAACCAGGGCGCTTGGGCTGTTGGCGACTGGCACTACGCTGGCGATGGTGTTGGGCATCCCTTTGGGGCGGGTGATTGGCGAAGCCTTCGGCTGGCGGCAGACTTTTCTGGTGATTGGCGGCGTCGCCTGTCTTACCCTCGTCTGGCTGTTCCGCCTGCTGCCCAAATTGCCGAGCAAAAACGCCGGTTCCCTGCGCAGTCTGCCGCTGATTTTCCAGCGTCCCGCCTTGCTTTCCCTTTACGCGCTCACCATTTGCGTCGTGACCGCGCAATTTACCGCCTACAGCTACATCGAACCTTTTGCCCGCGAAGTCGCGCGGATGAATCCCCATGCCATCACCATTTTATTGCTGGCGATGGGTGGCGCAGGCATTCTGGGGTCTTTTCTGTTCGGGCGTTACAGTGAGCGTTATCCGCGCTTTTTCCTGCCGGTTGCCATTGGCGTGCTCGCGCTCTCCATGACGTTGCTGTTGCCGCTTGCTGCTTTCCCGCGTCTCCTGCCTGTTCTCGCCGTGGCCTGGGGCGCGGCAATGATGTGTTTCGTGCTGGCGCAGCAATTGCATGTCCTGCGCCTCGCCTGGGATGCTTCCGATGTCGCCATGTCCATTTTCTCCGGCATCTGCAATGCTGGCATTGGCGCGGGCGCGCTGTTGGGCGGCTTTACCGCGCGCCAAGCGGGTTTGCCCTGGATTGGCGTCGTCGGCGCAGTGCTGGCGCTGGCGGGTTTGGGCTGGTGCATTTACGCCGCACGGAGATTTCCGGTAACTTTGGCGATAAAAACGGCGAACGCCGAGCGCAGGACGGGCCAAGGGTAGAATGGCGTTTTTTATGGAGCGCGGCGATGTCCGTCCGAATCAAGATTTGTGGTCTTACCCGGCCTGAAGATGTCGATGCTGCCGTAGCTGCGGGGGCGGACGCCATCGGCTTCGTCTTCTATCCCAAAAGCGCACGCTACGTCAGCGCGGAACAGGCTACGGCGCTGGCGCGGCGCTTGCCACCCTTTGTGCTTTCCGTGGGGTTGTTTGTCAATGCCGCGCCTGCCGATATTCAGGCGGCGCTGGATGTGGCGCCTCTGAATCTCCTGCAATTTCACGGCGACGAGTCGCCGGAAGAATGCGAACGCTGGCAGCGTCCCTATATCCGCGCGGCGCGGGTCAGGCCGGGGCTGGATTTGTTATGCTACGCGACCCGTTTTACCCGTGCCCGCGCCTTGTTGCTGGATGCTTTTGTCGAAGGCTACGGCGGTGGCGGCAGGGTGTTCGACTGGTCGTTGATTCCGTCGAACCTGCCCCTGCCGATCATCCTTTCCGGCGGCCTGACGCCGGAAAACGTCGGCGAGGCGGTGCGTCGCACACACCCTGCCGCGGTCGATGTTTCCAGCGGCGTTGAGTCTGCCGTCGGTATCAAGGATCATCGGCGCATGGTTGATTTCGTGGCGGCGACGCGCGTGGCGGAGCGCCTTCCCTCTGTATCCTGATTACGGATTTCAGGCGGATTGAGAACAATCCGCGCTACCATAGCCGTTGTGATGGCGCAGGTATCCGGAAAGGCCGAAGCTAATGATGGTTTGCAGACTACCGAAAAGGGCGTAAAAGAAGCGCCACAAGATGAACAAACAAGAATGAACAAGCAAGGAGCGTTTTTCATGCAGTATGACTTGCCCGACGCGCAAGGCCATTTTGGGCCTTATGGTGGGGTTTTCGTGGCCGAAACCCTGATTGCGGCGTTGGATGAATTGAAGGCCGCCTATCAGAGCGCGCGGGCTGACCCGGCATTTCAGGCGGAATTCGCGCACGAGCTTAAATACTATGTTGGTCGCCCAAGCCCCATTTATCACGCCAAACGCCTTTCCGACGAACTGGGCGGGGCGCAGATCTTGTTGAAGCGCGAAGACCTGAACCACACCGGCGCGCACAAGGTGAATAACTGCATCGGGCAGGCGATTCTTGCCAAACGCATGGGCAAGCCCAGGGTGATTGCTGAAACCGGCGCGGGGCAGCATGGCGTGGCGACCGCCACCATCGCCGCCCGCTATGGCTTTGCGTGTGTGGTATACATGGGCGCGGAAGATATTAAACGTCAGGCCGCCAATGTCTATCGCATGAAACTGCTGGGCGCGACCGTCATTCCGGTGGAATCCGGCTCGAAGACGCTCAAGGACGCCCTGAATGAAGCCATGCGCGACTGGGTGACGAATATCGCCGACACCTTTTATATCATCGGCACGGTCGCCGGTCCGCATCCCTATCCGGCGATGGTGCGCGATTTTCAGACCATCATCGGCAAGGAATGCCTGACTCAGATGCCGGAATCCTTCGGTCGCCAGCCGGACGCGGTGATTGCCTGCGTCGGCGGCGGCTCCTACGCCATCGGCATTTTTCATCCCTATCTTGCGAATGAATCTGTCCGCCTGATTGGCGTCGAGGCGGCGGGGGAGGGGCTGGATACGGGGCGTCACTGCGCGCCGCTGACCGCCAACGCCCGCAGGGGCGTGTTGCACGGCAACCGCACGCGGCTGATGCAGGATGACGATGGCCAGATCATTGAAACCCATTCCATTTCCGCCGGTCTCGATTACCCCGGCGTCGGCCCCGAACACGCCTGGCTGAAAGATAGCGGTCGCGCCGAATACGTCGCCGTCACCGACGCCGAGGCGCTCGCCGCTTTTCACGCGCTCTGCCGCGCTGAGGGTATTATTCCCGCGCTGGAATCTTCCCACGCGCTGGCTTACGCGCTGAAACTCGCGCCCACTCTGGCGAAGGACAAATTATTGCTGGTCAATCTCTCCGGTCGCGGGGACAAGGATATGCATACCGTTGCCGAACAATCCGGGATCCAATTCTGACATGTCACGCATAAAAACCACTTTCGACGGGTTGCGAGCGCGCTCCCGCAAGGCGCTGATTCCCTTCATCACGGCGGGCTTTCCGCGTCTGGAATCGACCGTGCCGTTGATGCGCGCGCTGGTGGAGGCCGGAGCCGACATCATTGAACTGGGTGTGCCGTTTTCCGACCCGATGGCCGACGGTCCCACCATTCAGCGTTCTTCCGAAAAGGCGCTGGCAAATGGCGTCACGCTCAAAAAGGTGCTGGAGATGGTATCGGCGTTCAGGAGAGAAGATGCCGTCACGCCCGTCGTGCTCATGGGCTACGCCAATCCGATCGAGGCGGCAGGGGAAGCGCGCTTTGCCGAGGCGGCGGCGGATGCGGGCGTAGACGGCGCGCTGGTCGTGGATTATCCGCCCGAGGAAGCCGGAGCATTCGCCGCCGCCTTGCAGGCGTGCGCGCTCGATCCGATCTTTCTCCTGGCGCCTACCTCCGGGCCGGAGCGTTTTTCGCGGCTGGCGAAAATCGCCAGCGGCTACGTCTATTACGTTTCCGTGAAGGGCGTGACGGGTTCAGGACAGCTGAACGTGGACGAGATCGCGGCGCGCATTCCGAAAATCCGCGCCGCTACAGGACTGCCCGTCGGCGTCGGCTTCGGCATCCGGGACGCGGCGACGGCGGCGCGGATCGCGGCGGTCGCCGACGCGGTGGTGGTGGGAAGCCGCATCATCGAGGAGCTGGAAGGCGTCCCCGAAGGCGAGGAAATCGCGCGGGTCGCGTCGTTGATGCGGGAATTGCGGCGTGGAATCGACGGATGATCCGGTGAAGCGCTTTTTGCTTGTTGTCGTCAGCATGGTTTTTCTTTGCGCGGCGATTTTCCATATCGAAAGCGAAACCTGGTCTGGCGTTTGGTTGCTGCTGTTTGTGTGCATGGGGATTCCGGTTACGCTGCTGACAATCCGCGATCTCTTGTCGTCCCGCCGCTTTTGCGGGCGGTTTCGTCGGCCCCTGCTGCTTCATGTCTGCGCGGCATTCGGCGTTTTCGTGGGGTGGTGCATGACCTTGATGGTGGACGCGGGAGTTCCCAATGCGGATCGGCTTTATTGGTTCGCGATGCTGAGTTGTCCGTGCCTTGTGTGCGCCACGCCGTTCTTTTTGTTTCTTCATGGCGCCATTCCGCTTTCAGAATTGAAAAGCTACTATATTGGCGAACCTGTCGGGAGGGAGGATCGCGGAGCATGACTTTTGCGCTTTATTCCCCCATTTTTTATTCCTACGATAGATGACTGGCAAGGAAGTGACGATGAACATTAATCACGCTCGCCTGAGCCGCCTGGTTGACGCGCTTGCCCAAAGTCTGCCGCAGTTTGACCCGCAGCCGTTGCGTGTCAATCCGCCGGAAATGGAGGATGACGATGAAGGCGCGGAAGCCGTTGCCGAGTGGCTGTATGAACATCTCGCGGCGCAAGGCTTGGCGGATACGCTGGAGTGGATGCGCTACAGTGGCGAGACGCCCGATCTGAAAGCGTTGGCGGATTTGGATTTTTCGGCTTTTGACGCCTTTTGGGAGGCGGCGTATGAAGCGGCGGCGGGAAAAGTTTCCATGCCTTGGGACTGGAAGTTTCTGGAGGTCATGAACGGCGTTTTGCAGCCGCATGGCCTTGCCATCGCGGAACTCGTCATGCCGGAGGCGAGCGATTCCGCGACGCTCCTGTGCGTCAACACGGATGCGGCGGCGCTGGAAAATCTGGCAACGTGTCTTGCCGCTTTCAATCTGAGGCTGAACGTGTACGAGTCAATGACCGACGTGGCGGCGCTGGAGGCGCTCAAGCGCAGGGGAGAAACGGAAGCGTTGGCTTTCCGGCTGACTCGCCTCGGCAGATCCGAAATGGAACAGGGCGATAAACTGGATCGGATTTTCAGTGATTTGAAAGAAAACATCTCCGCTCATCGGTTGGCGGAGCGCCTTGCGGAACTTCCCGAACTGCAAGGCGGGAGCGCCAGCCTGATGGTGGATTTGCTGTCCGTGACGCTGGCTTCCAAACCGCTCGGCTGGGTATTCCGCAGCATCCGCGCGGCGGCCAAAGGGTTGTTGGCGTTGCTCGTGTCGGGAGGCGTGGGGTGGTTCGGCTTTCGTCTGGGCGGACACGCCGAACTTGCGGGTAATGTGGCCTGGCTGACGACATGGGGCGCGGGTCTGCTCCTCGCCTGGTGCGTGACGGCAGTCTGCATTCTGGGTGTGGCCGTGCGCAGGCGCAGACGGCAAGCCGCAGGGTAAACATGCGCGACCTTTCCGCTTGGGCTTGATCCTCTTGAAAATCCGCGCCGCAAAGGTCAGGCCGGAATTGGTATGCGGCGTAGCATTTTGTTGACAAGGAAATTTGGATGATTGAAAAACGTCTAGTGAAAAAAATCGTTTTCGTGTCGGGTCTGGTACTGACGCTGGTCGCCATTCTGGCGCAAACTGTTTTCCTCTATTTTATGCAATATGGCGTACCGGGAGCATTTGCCGGAAACGGGTATGCCAAACGACCAGGGACGGAACAATTCATGGCGATCTGGCAGGCGTTTGACGCTGAGCAGTCCGTATACTCGAAATTTGTTTTCAGTACGTTGGAATGGTGGTGGATGCTGCCTGTGCTGTGCGCGTTGCTCATGGTTTGGGCAGGACGGCGTTTTTCATCAGGCCGCGTTGTTCTTGCCCTGTTCGCAAGCGTACTGGGGCTTATTGCCTTATTCTGGTCTGCCTACGGCGCCATTGTTCGTATGGGACCTATCGTCTGACAAGGAATCTGACATGAGTTGGCTGAACAAACTTTTACCGCCCAAAATCAATCGCGACCAGAGCGGGGCGCGGCGCAATACCTTGCCGGAGGGCTTGTGGAGCAAGTGTCCGGCCTGCGAGGCCGTGCTCTACGCCACCGATCTGGAGGCGAATCTTCAAGTCTGTCCCAAGTGCGGCCACCACTTGCGCCTCAAGGCGCGGCAGCGTCTGGACATGTTGCTGGACAGGGAAGACCGACAGGAAATCGGCGCGGAAGTCGTGCCGATCGACAGCCTCAAGTTCAGGGACAGCAAAACCTATCCGGCGCGCTTGAAGGAAGCGGCGGAAAATTCCGGCGAAACGGACGCGCTGGTGGTGATGCGGGGCAGTGTCAAAACCTTGCCGCTGATCGTCGCCTGTTTTGAGTTCGACTTCATGGGCGGCTCCATGGGTTCCGTGCTGGGTGAACGTTTCATACGCGGCGTCCGCGCGGCGCTGGCGGATAGCCTGCCCTTTGTCTGCATTACCGCCTCCGGCGGCGCGCGGATGCAGGAGGGGTTGTTTTCCCTGATGCAGATGGCCA
>JAIRZG010000073.1 GCA_031267345.1 Zoogloeaceae bacterium | reverse complement strand
GACGTTTCCGCGTTGAAATTCTACGGCCAATACCTGTGGAGCCGTCAGGACGGCGACAAGGTGACGCTCGCCAATGGCGACCCGGTGAAGTTTGAATCCGTGAATTCCCACCGCACCCGTCTGGGGGCGAAATGGGAGTACGCCGTGAACAAAAACGCCATCGCCTGGCTCGGCGCGGCCTGGGAACACGAGTTCGACGGCAAGGCGAAAGCCCGCTACTACGACGACCCCATCGACGCGCCAAAACTGAAAGGCGACACCGGAATGCTGGAAGTCGGCCTCACCCTAACTCCCGCGCCCAACCAGCCGCTGACGCTGGACTTCGGCCTGCAAGGCTATACCGGCAAACGCGAAGGCGCTACCGGAAGCTTCCGAGTGAATTACGCTTTTTGAAGCCGACAATAATGCGGGCGAGTGAGGCGTAGCCTTCGCGCCCTCTCCCCTTGCGGGAGAGGGCGCGAAGGGTTTGGGGAGGGATGGGGCGTAGGGCGGATGAGTGGCGAAGCCGCGTAATCCGCCGATCAAAGCCTTTCGCCGCGAAGCGGCGCATGAATGGAGGGCTTCCATTGGGGCGCTTCGCGCCAGGCTCACGACCGGCGGATTACGCTCTCCCGCGAGAGGGCTGATCAGCGACGCTTCGCGCCGGAAATGAACGTCGGACGCGCGGAACCTGATGCCCGCGCGCCCTTTTCCATCCTTTCCGCGCAACGACGCGGCGGAATCATGGCTCAACCCGAAATGCCACCCGCTTCGCGGCGCGCATCGCTGTCCGCAAGGACTTTCAGACCACCCTTTCCTTCACATAGCGACCGGGCGCGGGTTCGATGGGTTTGTAGTCCGCGTTGCCGAAGGTTTTGGGCGCGGCCTTTTCGCCTTCGCTGTTGTGCGCGGCAATCCACGCCGCCCAGTCGCTCCACCAGCTTCCCTTGTGTTCCTCGGCGGTATCCAGCCATTCCTTGGCGTCGGCCTTGAGGTTGGCGTTCGTCCAGTAGCTGCGCTTGTTTTTGACGGCGGGATTGATAACGCCCGCGATATGGCCGGACGCGCCCAGCACAAATCGTTTTTCCCCGCCAAGCAGGCGGGTGCTTTGGTAGGCGGTGTGCCAGGGCACAATGTGGTCTTCGCGCGACGCCAGAAGATAGACGGGCATGTCCAGTTTGCCCAGATCGACCCGAATGCCGCACATTTCCAGCTTGCCGGGAATACGCAGGTAGTTGTTGAAATACATGTTCCGCATGTACCAGCAGGCAAAGGGGCCGGGCAGATTGGTGGAATCGGCGTTCCAGTAAAGGATGTCGAAAGGCGCGGGCGTCTGGCCTTTCAGGTAATTGCTGGTGACATAATTCCAGATCAGGTCGTTGGGACGCAGCATGTTGAAGGTGTTTTGCAGTTCCATCGCCCCCAGCAACCCGCCTTTGCCGATGGTGGTTTCCTTGGCGGCGAGAAACTGTTCGTCGATGAACAGCTTGATGTCGCCGGTATCGGAAAAATCCAGCATGGTGGTGAGCAGGGAGAGGGTCGCCGCCGGTTTTTCGCCGCGTCCAGCGAGCACCGCCAGCGCCGAAGCCAGCATGGTTCCGCCAACGCAAAAGCCGAGCGCGTCCAGTTGTTTATGCCGGGTGACATTCTGCACCACGCGAATCGCGGTCAAGGGGCCTTGTTCGAGAAAATCGTTCCAGCCCAGATGACCGTGTTCCTTGCCCGGATTTTTCCAGGAAACGAGAAACACCGTATGTCCCTGTTCCAGCACATAGCGCACCCAGGAATTTTCCGGCTGCAAATCAAGGATGTAATACTTGTTGATACAGGGCGGCACAATCAGCAGCGGGCGTTTGGCGACCTTTGCCGTAAGCGGCGCGTACTGGATCAACTGGATCAGTTCATTTTCAAAAATCACCTGACCTTCGGTAATGGCGAGATTTTTACCCACCTCGAATACCGATTCATCGCTCATGGTGATGCGGCCTCTGGTCAGGTCGGCGAACATGTTGTTGATGCCATCGGTGATGCTCTTGCCTTGCGTATCCAGCGCCGTGCGCACGAATTCGGGATTGGTGGCGGCAAAATTGGCGGGCGACAACGCATCGACATACTGGCGGGCGGAAAAACGCAGCTTTTCCTTGGCGCGCTCATCTTCCACCGGCAACTTTTCCACGGCATCCATCACATACTTTGAATTGAGCAGATAGCTTTGCCGGATAAAGTCGAACATCAGGTTGGAAGACCATTCCGCCGAGGAAAAACGTCGGTCGCCCGCTTCCGGCGCGACCTGGAAATCCGTCTCCTTGCCCATGCTTTTCGCCAGCATGGACTCCCAGAGTTTGGCCTGTTTGGCGGTCAATTCTTCACGCAGGGCGCCCAATTCCGCCGCGACTTCCTTGGGGTACTGCATGGAAGGCGGAAAAATCTGGGCGAGATCGGGGATTTGGGGAAATTGCGGCGCCTGGGGTATTTGCGGCGCCTGGGGCATCTGCGGAAATTGCTCGCCCTGCTGCTGAAGGAAGGCGGCAAATCCTTGCGCCATGGCCTGGCCTGCCTGAAAAAGTTGTTGAAACAGAGGATTGTCGCCGTTGCCGGGGTCTTGTGGTGCGTCTTGGGACATGATTGTCTCCTGTGCGAAGAACATGAAACTGCGGGGAAAAAACCTGCCTATTTTCCATGCCGCGCCTTCAATTGTCAATGCGCGTTATGATTAAAGCATTAAGCGCCGGTTTCCGGAGTCTCGGCTGACGCCTGCTTTTTTCTTCCACAAACTGTTTTTCGTACAGTTGGGCGTAGTGTCCGCCCCGCGCCAGCAGTTCGGTGTGCGTGCCGCGTTCGATGATGCGGCCTTGATCCATGACCAGAATCAGATCGGCGCGTTCGATGGTGGAAAGGCGATGGGCAATCACCAGCGCGGTGCGTCCGGACATCGCCTTTTCCAGCGCCGCCTGGATGTGCCGTTCGGATTCGCTGTCCAGCGCCGAGGTGGCCTCATCAAGAATCAGCACTGGCGCGTTTTTCAACAGGGCGCGGGCAATCGCCAGACGTTGACGCTGACCGCCGGAAAGCATGACGCCATTTTCGCCCACTTCCGTATCAAACCCCTGTGGCAGGCGTTCGATGAATTCCAGCGCAAAAGCGTCGGCGGCGGCCTGCCGGATGGCGGCTTCCGGCTTTTCCGCCAGATCGCCGTAGGCAATGTTGTTTTTGATCGTATCGTTAAAGAGCGTGACCTGTTGCGTGACCAGCGCGATGTGCTGGCGCAGGTTTTTGAGACGATATGCTTCCACCGCCACGCCATCAAGCAGGATTTCCCCGATATTGTGGGCGTAAAAGCGCGGAATCAGATTGGCAAGCGTCGATTTGCCGCTGCCGGAGCGCCCCACCAGCGCCACCAGTTGCCCCGGCGCGATGGCAAAGCGGATGTTTTCCAGCACGGGCGCAGTGCTGCCGGGATAGGTGAAGGAAAGCTGCCGCACTTCCAACCGCCCCGTGATCTGCGCGCGTTCCAACGTGCCCTGATCGTCTTCCGGCGCGGCGTCGAGTTGCTCAAAAATGCTCTCCGCGCCCGCGATGCCGCGCTGGATGGTGGCGCTGACTTCGGAAAGCTGGCGTATGGGCTTGGGCAACAACCCCGCCGCCGTGATGTAGGCGACCAGTTCGCCCGCCGAAGCGTCGCCGCGCATGAACAGCACCAGAAACATCAGCGCCGACATGGCGCAGTAGATGGTCAGTTGCAACAGCGGCGTGTAAATGGCGCTGGTGCGCGTCATCCGCAACTGGCGTTGGCTGTTGGTCAGGCTGGCGGCGAGAAAGCGCCCCTGTTCATAGCCTTCGCCACCAAAGCTCCGCACCACGCGATAGCCCTGGATGGTCTCGGAAGCGACATGCGTCAGTTCGCCCATTGCCGCCTGTATCCGGTGGCTCTGCTTTCTGAATTTGCGGCTGGCGACCGTCACCATGAAGGCAATCAGCGGCAAAATGGCGAGCATCACCAGCGTGAGTTTCCAGTTCATCCAGAGGAGATAGGCAAACAGGAAAGTCACCGTCATGCCTTCGCGGATGACCACCTTGATGGCGTCGGTCGCCGCGCCCGTCACCATGGTGACGTTGTAGGTGATGCGCGAAATCAGGTGTCCGGAATTGTGCTGATCAAAATAACGGTTGGGCAAGGTTAAGAGACTGCCGAACAGGGCGACGCGCAGGTCATGCACCAGTCCCAGGGAAACCTTCGCCAGAAAGAAATTGCCGAGAAACGCGCCCAGACCTTGCCAGGCGGCGATCAGCACGATGAAAAAAGGCACGGCGTACATCAATTGCAGGGTCTGCAACCAGCGCCACGGCGCATTCGGGAACAGCGCGGCGTCGGGGTGGGTCAGGCCATCGACAAAATACTTGAGGATGCCCGCCAGCATGGGCTGCGTTGAGGCAAACGCCAGAAAACCCAGAATGCTCACGGCAAACATGAGCCAGTACGGACGCACATAGGCGAGCAGACGCAGGTAGATTTTCAGGCCGGAGGCGTACATGATGCGCGGGCGTCCGAAAGAGTACGGGAAAGCGGCTCGCGCCGCAGCGTTTGTCCATCCCATACCAGCGTTTCGCCGTGCGTTTCCGACCAGTCGGCGAGCACCCGGCGTTCAACATGAACGCCATCTACAAGATGGTCGTGGCAGGCGGGCTTGTGGGTGTGACCGTGGATGAAGGTGGCGTAGCCATGCTGGCGCAAAAAGTCGTCGGTGGCAATGGGGTTGAGGTCCATCAAACAAGCGGATTTGCCGTTTTTGGCGACTTCGCTCTGCGCGCGCAGTTGTTCGGCAAAGGCGCGACGCTCCGGCAAGGGCTTTCGCAAAAAGGCGGCCTGCCAGTCGGGAGCGCGAGTCTGGGCGCGGAAAGCCTGATATTCGGCGTCATCCGCGCACAAGCTGTCGCCGTGCGAGAGGACAAACCGCTGTTCGGGCAGGGACAGCACATAGGGGTCGGGCAGCAAGGTGACGCCCGTGCGGGCGGCAAACTGCGCGCCGATCAGAAAATCGCGGTTGCCATGCAGCAAAAAGACCGCCAGTCCCCGCTGCCGCGCCTGATCCAGCGCGGCGACGATGGACAGATTGAAGGGATCGTCATCGTCATCGCCTACCCAGATCTCAAACAGATCGCCCAGGGTATACAACCGATTCCCCGCCCTGGCGCACTTGGCGAGCAGCGTTTTGAACATGCCCGCCGCGCCGGGGGTGCGCGACGACAGGTGGAGGTCGGAGACGAAATGGATCATTCGAGAAGGCCCTGAATCAGCGGCATGATCACACACGCGCCCCCTTCGGCGCGGAATCGGGAAAAATCAAATCCCCAAAACGCGAAAGACTCAAATATGTTGATATTCACGAGGAAGTCCATAAAGAGTACTCCGCAAGCGGGAAGGCCTGGACAGGCGTCATTCCCGTGACCCGCAAAAATGACGCCGCTTCGTTTTCCCCGACCTTTTTCAAGCCGGGTCAGGGATGACTTCGGCTTTTTCGATCAGCACGTCTTCGACGGGCACATCCTGATGAAAGCCCTTGTTGCCGGTTTTGACGGTTTTGATTTTGTCGATGATTTCCAGTCCTTCGACTACTTCGCCAAAGACGCAGTAGCCCCAACCGTTGCCGGAGGGCGTCTTGAAGTCGAGAAAATCGTTGTCGACCACGTTGATGAAAAACTGCGCGCTGGCGGAATGCGGGTCGCCGGTACGCGCCATGCTGATGCTGCCGCGTTTGTTTTTCAGGCCGTTATGGGCTTCGTTTTCGATACTGTCGCGCGTGTCCTTCTGCTTCATGCCGGGTTCAAAGCCGCCGCCCTGAATCATGAAGCCGGGGATAACGCGATGGAAAATGGTGTTGTCGTAATGCCCGTCTTCGACATACTGAATGAAATTCCTGACGGTAACGGGTGCTTTTCCGGCGTTCAGTCGCAGCAGGATAACGCCGTGGCTGGTGGTCAGTTTAATCATGGGAGCGGCTCACTTTTCAGAAATGATTTTGACGGACTGGATGGTGACGGGTTTGGTCGGCACGTCTTCAAACGGACCGAAACGGCCTGTCGGCACATCGGCGATTTTGTCGATCACGTCCATGCCTTCGGTGACTTTGCCAAAAACCGCGTAACCCCAACCGTCGAAAGAAGGATAGTCGAGGTTGTTGTTGTCGACCAGATTGATGAAAAACTGCGCGCTGGCGGAATGCGGGTCGCCAGTACGCGCCATACTGATGCTGCCACGCGCGTTTTTGAGGCCGTTTTTGGCTTCGTTTTCAATGGCGGCGCGGGTGGTTTTCTGCTTCATGCCGGGTTCAAAGCCGCCGCCCTGAACCATGAAGCCGGGAATGACGCGATGAAAAATCGTGCCGTCATAAAAGCCGCTTCTGGCGTATTGCAAAAAGTTTTCCACCGTTTTCGGCGCTTTTTGCGCGTCCAGTTCCAGCACGATTTTGCCCTGACTGGTGCTGATTTCCACACGCGGCGCGGCAAAACTCATGGGCGCGATGGCAAGGACGGTAACGAGGGAAAAGAAAAGAAAAAGGGAACGAAACATCGGGATACTCCTGTACAGGTTGGTTTTCAGGCATCGCCTTCGTAGACGATTTTCCACTGGCCATTTTCGCGCTGCCAGTATTGGCGCTTTTTCATGCGGTGGGTGAGATTGTTGCTGGCGTAAGCCTGATCGAACGTCACCAGCGCCAGGTCTTCCGCGCCGGGGTTGCGAAAGATCGAGAGATTTTCCAGCTCGACCGTGATCCAGGCCTTGCCCCGATTCACCGCGCGTTTTTGCGCGACAAAGCTCTGGAAATCGTGTTGCCTGTTTTTGAAGTTGCGCGCGTAGTGCGCCAGGTAACGCTCGCTGTCGCGGCTTTCCCAATCCGCGCGCCAGGCTTCGACAGCCTGCCGCAATTCCGCGCGTTCGCGCCGCCAGTCCTCTGGCGACAACCATTCGACGGCATTGCTGATGATCACCGGCGTCAGGCCGATCTGCACATTCTTGCCCAGCGCGTCGAAATCCGGATTGGTCAGCACCACGCAGCCATCGGAGGCTTGCGGCGGACGCGCGTAGGTATCCGACGGCGTACCGTGCAGCCAGATGCCGGAGCCGCTCTTGCCCTGTCGCCGATCCCATTCATTGGGATAGTTGATGGGAAACGCGCCATGCCCGTACAGGTCGGGCAGCTTTTCCTGCGGAATGCGCGCGGTGACGTGATACACGCCGACCGGTGTGCGTTTATCGCCCTGAATCCGCTTGTCCGCGCCGAATTTGCCCTGACTGACGTAATAATCGGCGACCAGACGCGGAGGCTCCTGATCGTTCCGGTACAGGTAAAGGCGGGATTTTTGCGTATCAATGACGATAGCGTAGCGCTGGCGGTCATTCATTTGCAGCAGATAGCGCGGCGCGGCGTCAACAGAAGGTTTGTTGCGATAGCCCTTCAGGCGGACGATGGCCTCGGCGCGCAGGTCGGCGACCTTTTCCGGCGGGGCGTCGTGCGCGTCGCCAAAATTTTCCAGCGGATGCGCGCGCGCCAACAGCAAATCGCCCTTGATCAGATAGGCGAGACGGTAGTTGGGATAACGCTGGATCAGGCTTTCCGTGCGCTTGAACGCCGCCTCCAGACGCATGGTTTCAATGTCGGCAAAAATGCGCTCAAGCTGCGCTTCCGGCGCGACATCGGTATCCAGCGTCTCTGCTTCCGGGCGGGCGGGCGTTGGCTCATCTTCCGGCGCGATGTTTTGTCCGGAGAAAAAATGCGCCCACGACGCGCCCGCGATAACGAAGACCGCCAGCGCGCCGATAGCGCGCCGACGCGATGACCAGAAACGCGGACGCATCAGTTCGATTCTTCGGATTGAATCTGCCAGGCGTTGCCGACACGGACAAACGTCAGGGTCTTGTTCGTGGCGTTCCTGAGCTGGGGGGTTTGATAATTTTGCCGGAACCGCGCCGTCGCCTGTTTGCCCTCGACGCTGATCCGCGGCGCGCCGTAAGTTACCTTGATCCATTCC
>JAIRZG010000047.1 GCA_031267345.1 Zoogloeaceae bacterium | reverse complement strand
GGCTACAACTACATCCACGGTGAAATCTGGGAACTCTACAAACGCTTTGAAACCGCGCTGGACGAAGCAAGGGCGGCGGGCTTCATTGGTCAGGATATTCAGGGTTCCGGCTTTGGCTTTGAACTCTTTGCCCATCACGGCTATGGCGCCTACATCTGCGGCGAGGAAACCGCGCTCCTGGAATCCATCGAAGGCAAAAAGGGGCAGCCCCGTTTCAAGCCGCCGTTTCCCGCCTCGTTTGGTTTGTACGGCAAGCCCACCACCATCAACAACACGGAAACCTTCGCGTCCATTCCCTTCCTCCTGAAAATGGGCGGCGAAGCCTTCCTGAATCTGGGCAAGCCCAATAACGGCGGCACCAAGCTGTTTTCCGTTTCCGGTCACGTCAATCGCCCCGGCAATTACGAAATTCCGTTGGGCACGCCCTTTGCCAAACTCCTGGAAATGTGCGGCGGCGTGCGCGGCGGACGCAAGCTGAAAGCCGTCATCCCCGGCGGCTCCTCTTCGCCCGTACTGCCTGCCGACATCATCCTGGACGTCACGCTGGATTACGATGGCATCAGCAGGGCAGGTTCCATGTTAGGTTCCGGCGCGGTCATCGTCATGGACGAAACCACCTGCATGGTCAAAGCGCTGGAGCGGTTGTCGTACTTCTATCACGAAGAATCCTGCGGTCAATGCACCCCCTGCCGCGAAGGCACGGGCTGGCTCTACCAGATTTTGCGCCGCATCGAAAACGGCGCGGGTCGTCCCGACGATCTGGCGTTGCTGGAATCCATCGCCGCCAATATCGCGGGTCGCACGGTTTGCGCCCTGGGCGACGCCGCCGCCATGCCGGTACAGAGTTTTATCAAGCATTTCCGCGCTGAATTTTTGCACCACATCGAACACCAAACCTGCCTCGTGCCGAAGGAAGTACAGTGGGCGGGTAGCGGCTTTCACAATGCCGCCAAGTAAGGTAAAGACGACATGCTAGAAATCGAAATCAATGGTCAAAAGGGCGAAGTTCCGGTGGGCAGCACGGTGATGGATGCCGCGCAGCGCATGGGCGTGTACATCCCGCATTTTTGCTATCACAAGAAACTTTCCATCGCCGCCAATTGCCGCATGTGTCTGGTGCAGGTGGAAAAAGCGCCCAAGCCGCTGCCTGCCTGCGCTACACCGGTTACCCACGGCATGAAGGCGTTTACCCATTCCAATCTGGCGGCGAAGGCGCAAAAGAGCGTGATGGAATTTTTGCTCATCAATCATCCGCTCGATTGTCCGCTCTGCGATCAGGGCGGCGAATGCCAGTTGCAGGATCTGGCGGTCGGCTATGGCGACGTGAAGAGCCGCTTTCAGGAAGAAAAACATGTCGTATTGCATAAAAACGCCGGCCCCCTGATTTCCATGCAGGAAATGAGCCGCTGCATCCACTGCACGCGCTGCGTGCGCTTCGGGCAGGAAATTGCGGGCGTGATGGAACTGGGCATGGCGGGGCGCAGTCTGCATTCCGAAATCACCACCTTCATGGGGCGCTCCGTGGATTCCGAACTCTCCGGTAACATGATTGACCTTTGTCCGGTCGGCGCCTTGACCTCCAAGCCTTTCCGCTACAGCGCCCGCAGTTGGGAACTGGCAAGTCGGCCTGCCATCAGTCCGCACGACTCCCTGGGCGCGAACCTGACGCTACAGGTAAAAAATGACAAAGTGATGCGTGTGCTGCCGCGCGAGAATGAGGTGGTCAATGAATGCTGGCTTTCCGATAAAGATCGTTTTGCGTACACCGCCCTGAATTCCGCTGAACGCCTGACCAGGCCCATGTTGAAGCAGGGCGGCGAATGGCGGGAAGTAACATGGAACGTGGCGCTGGACTATGTGGCGCACGGCTTGCGGGACATTGCCGCGCAAGAAGGCGCGGACGCGCTTGCCGCGCTTGCCGCGCCGTGGTCGACGGTGGAGGAACTCTGGTTGCTCAAACGACTGATGCAGGGTTTGGGTTCGCGTAATGTGGATTGCCGCCTGCGCCAACGGGATTTTTCCACCGACGGCAAACGACGCGGCGCGACCTGGCTGGGGATGCGACTCGCGGATCTGCGGCACCTGGAATCGGTGTTTATCGTCGGCTCCTTTTTGAGGAAAGACCATCCGCTGATGGCGCAACGCTTGCGCCACGCGACGCAAAAACATCAGGCCGAAATCAGCCTGCTTGCCGTCACTGCCGACGATCCGCTGCTGCCGTTGCATACGCGGATAACGGTCAAACCTTCGCAACTGGCGATAAATCTGGCAGCCGTCCTGAAGGCTGCCGCAGAAGAGCGGGGTGTGGCGTTGGCGGACATCACTGGCGTTTCCGGTCTGGATGCGGTGACGGTCAGCGCCAAAGCCAAAGCCATTGCGCATAGCCTGTTCGTCCATACGCGCAAGGCGGTGTTTTTGGGCAACGTCGCCGCGCAGTCGCCGGAGGCGGGCAAGCTGCATCTTCTGGCCTTGCGTCTTTCCGAACTCACTGGCGCGGTTTTCGGTTTTTTGGGTGAGGCCGCCAACAGCGTCGGCGGGCAGCTTCTGGCGAGCGGCGCGAACGCCCGCGAGTTGCTGGCAAAGCCGCGTCAGGGTTATCTCCTGTTCGGACTGGAACCAGAGCTTGACTGCGCCAATCCGCAACTGGCGCTTGCCGCCTTGCGCCAGGCCAAAATGGTGGCGCTGTTTTCCGTCTTCCAGCATACGCCCGCTTCCGCATATGCCGACGCGCTGCTGCCTCTGGCGTCTTTTAGTGAAACCTCCGGCGCGTTCATCAACGCGGAAGGCCGCCTCCAGCGTTTTGTCGGCGCGGCGCGTCCGCAAGGCGAAGCGCGTCCCGGCTGGAAAATTTTGCGCGTTCTGGGCAATGCGCTCAATCTGCCGGGATTCGACTACGCGAGCAGCGAGGAGGCGCTACAGGCATCCGGCGTCCGGGATCAGGATTCGGAAGGGTTTGTCGCGGGTTTGGACAATGATTTGCAGGGGATGCAGATTGATCTTGCCGCAAGCGAAACGGCAGGGCTGGAGCGCGTTGCCGATGTGCCGATTTATTTTACCGATCCCATTGTTCGCCGTTCCGCGCCCTTGCAACAGACCGCCGCCGCCGCGCCGCCGACGGCACGCATGTCCGCCGCGACCCTGCGGCAACTGGATTTGACGGCAGGCGCAACGGCGCGTGTCAAACAAGGGCAGGGCGAAGCCGTGTTGTCTGTCGCCGTGGATGACCGTGTGCCGGATGGCGCGGTGCGTGTGGCGGCGGGGCATGGCTCGACCGCCGCCCTGGGCGAAATGTTCGGCCCCATTGCTGTGGAGCGCGTTTGATGGAAACCCTGACGCAATTTGGAACCAGTCTTTTCGGCGCGGCCTGGCCCGGCATCTGGCTGACTGTGTGGACGCTCATCAAAATCATTCTGATTATCGTGCCCCTGTTGGTCGCCGTCGCCTATCTCACTTATTTCGAGCGCAAGGTGATCGGCTACATGCAGGTGCGCATCGGCCCCAATCGCGTCGGGCCTTTGGGGTTGTTGCAGCCGGTCGCCGATGGATTGAAGCTGCTCTTCAAAGAAATCGTCGTGCCCTCCGGCGCGAACAAAAAGCTGTTCATCATCGCGCCCATGCTCTCCTTCGCCCCGGCGCTGGCGGTGTGGGCGGTGGTGCCGTTTTCCGATACCCTGGTGCTGGCGAACATCAACGCCAGTCTGCTCTACATTCTCGCCATCGGCTCAATGGG
>JAIRZG010000032.1 GCA_031267345.1 Zoogloeaceae bacterium | reverse complement strand
GATGGCCTTGTGCGGGCTCTTGATCTCGGTGAGGTAAGCGGACACTTCGCGCCAATAGTCGATGGCCCGCGCGATGCCGTTGCATACGATCATGGCCCGCGCCTGTCCGCCGATTTTTTTTGCGCCGATCACCTGGGCGGTAAAGTGGTCGACCATGATTTCGGCCTTGCGGCGGATGGCTTTGTCGTGCGATTCGACGTAGCGGCGGATTTTCTTCAGCGCCTTCAGCTTGTCGAGTTGCGGGTCGGCTTCGATGGTCTTGGCGACGTGGTAGAAGCTATCCACGGGGGTGTAGTGGGCGATCACATCAAGGATGAAGCCTTCCTGGATCGCTTGCTTGGTGGTGTAGGTGAGTTCCTCCGGCGAGCGAAATTGCGCCGTGTCGCCCACCTGCTGGCGCTCGCCGAAGAGTTCCAGCGTTTTGCGCTTGGGTGTGGCGGTGAAGGCGTAGTAGCTGGCATTGGCGAGCATGCGGCGCGACTGGATGCGCCGTTCGATTTCCTCGTTTACTGCGTCTTGCGTGGCGTCTTCCTCGAAGGTTTCCTCGTCGATCTTGCCGCCGAGCGCTTCGTGCATCCTGGCCGCGATCTTGCCGCCCTGGCTGGAGTGTGCTTCGTCGATGAGGAGCGCGAATTTCCTGCTGGAGAGGTCGTTCAGTTCGTCGAGGATGAAGGGGAACTTCTGCACCGTGGTGACGATGATTTTCTTGCCCTGGCTCAGGAAGTTGCGTAGCTCGTTGGCGTTGTCCGAATGGGCATAGATCGAGGCTACATGGTCGTAGCCCTTGATGGTGCTGGCGATTTGCGTATCCAGCGCGCGCCGGTCGGTTATGACGATGATGGAGTCGAATTGCGCCGCCAGCGGGTCCACCTTCGTGTGCAGTTCCACCAGTTGGTGGGCCAGCCACGCAATGGTGTTGCTCTTGCCGCTGCCCGCCGAGTGCTGGATGAGGTAGCGCTTGCCTACGCCCTCTTCGTGTGTACGGCGCAGCAGGGCGCGCACGGTGCGCAACTGGTGAAAGCGCGGGAAGACCTGTTTGCGTTTTTTCTTTTTCTTGCCCGTGGCGTCGCTTTCTTCTTCTTCGACCACCTGGGCGTAGTGCTCGATGATGTCGGCGAGCGAAGCCTTCAGCAGGATCTGTTTCCACAGGAAATCGGTTTTCAGGCCATTGGGGTTGGGCGGATTGCCCGCGCCGCTGTTCCAGCCCTGGTTGAACGGCAGGAACCACGAGGCTTTTCCCTTCAGTTCGGTGCAGAAGCGCACTTCGGCGTCATCCATCGCAAAGTGCGCCACGCAGCGGCCCCGTTGGAAGAGCAGTTCCTGCGGGTGGCGGGTGGTCTGGTATTGGACGACGGCATCTGCCACGGTCTGCCGGGTGAGCGCATTTTTCAACTCGAAGGTCAGCACCGGCAGGCCGTTGATGAAGATCACCAAGTCCAGTTCGTTGCCAGAATCGTTGCTGTAGCGCACTTGCCGGGTGACGCTGAAGATATTTTTGCTGAACGCCTCGGCGGCGCTGGCGTTTCCCGGTGTGGGCGAGAGTTTGTAGAGATCGACGTGGGCCGGGCCATGGCTCACGCCTTTGCGCAATACGTCCACCACACCCCGTTTGGTGATTTCGCCTTGCAGGCGATGCAAAAACTGCGTGCGCTTGATGCTTTCGGCGGCCAGTTCCAGCGTGTCGACGGCTTTGGGTTGCGTAGCGCGCAGGAAAGCCAGCAGTTGCGCAACATCCAGCGCCACGTTGCGGTTGTAGTCGCTGGCGCGACCCAGCACGTAGCCGCCGGGCGCATAGATGGGTCGCTCTTGCTGCGCGGCGTTGGCCGACGCGGCGGGGGGATCGCTGATGCCCGCCAGATGCCGGACGATCAATTGCTCCAGGGCTTTTTCGCGGGTGTCGGTGGGGATCATGTGTTCTCCATCTCGATCAAGGCGCGCTCGCGTTGCAGTTCGCGCTGCAACTCTTCCTCGCTGGGCAAGGTCAGGCGGTAACGCGAGGCGAAAAGCTGTTGGCTCCCATGCAGTACTGAATAGCGGGCCACAGCCTCGTTCTTTTCCGAGCACAGAATCAGGCCGATGGCGGGGTTGTCGCCCTCAATGCGATGCTGCTCTTCATACATCCGCACATAGCCGTCCATCTGGCCGATGTCCTGATGCGTCAGTTCGCCAATCTTCAAATCCACCAGCACAAAGCATTTGAGCAGATAGTTGTAGAACACCAGATCCACATAGAAGTCTTTGTCATCAAAGCGCAGTCGCTGCTGCCGCGCCACGAAGGAAAACCCACGTCCCAATTCCAGCAGAAACTGTTGAAGCCGGGTGATGATGGCGTCTTCAAGCTGGCTTTCGCGCAGGCGCGGCGACTCTGGCAGGTCGAGAAACTCCAGTACATAGGGGTCTTTCAGCACGTCGATGGGGCGCAGCGCATCGGTATCCTTTCCCGCCTCGGCCAGCATCCCGGTTTTGTCGCTGCTGGCAAGCAGGCGTTCGTAGTACAGGCTGTTGATCTGCCGCTCCAGTTCGCGAAACGACCAGTTGGCGCGGGCGCATTCCTGTTCGTAAAAGTGGCGGGCTTCAGGTTTGTCCACACGCATGAGGGCGCGGTAATGCGACCAACTCAGTTGTGGGTTGAAAACAGGCGCATCCTGAACGGACGATTCGTGGCCCACCGGGTGGTGAATCTCCGTCGGCGCCGCTTGGCCCGAAGATTTTCCACACGCTGTGTGGAAAATCTTCCCGGCAATCCTGTCGGGGTAGGCTAGGTAGAACTGGCGGAAATACGCCAGATTGCTGGCTGAAAAGCCCTTGCCGTAACGGGCGGTCAGTTGCTCGGCCAGCCGCGTGATGAGGGATCGACCGTAGGCGGCGCGTTGTTCGCCTTGTTGAATGGCCTCGACCAGTTCGCGCCCGATGAGCCAATAGGCCGTGACGGTGGCCGCATTGACCGTGCGAACCACTCGTTCGCGCGCCGCTTCCAGAATCTGAACGATGCGCTGCATCAGCGCGTCCGGCGCCTGAGCCGCGGCGGATTGTGTCGCCAGCGGCGACACCGTTCCAGTGTCAGTTTTCTTCGCCATCGGCATCCTCCCCGTCGGGGCTGTCGCCGTCATCTTCGCCCAGCGCAGCCAGATCGTCGTCGACCACATCATCCGGCCCAAGTCGCCAGCCGCGCAGGTCAACCTGGCCGGTGACTGCATCGGCGATCAGGCGGTCGCGGTATTCGCGGATGAGCTTGATTTCGTCTTCGGCGCGGGCGATGGCTTCGTCGAGCGGCGCACTTTCGGTCTTGATGCGCGCGACGATGGTTTGCTGCTCGGCCACGGTTGTTGGCAGCGCCACTGGGAAGCGCCCAAGCACCGTTTCCGCGATGGCGGGATACGCGATGCCGATGGAGTTGGCCGTCACCCGGTTCACGAAGACGCTGCTCTGGATGACGTAGCCGAGATATTCCGGCTCCACGCCGCTGCCGGGCGTGAGCACGGCGAAGCCCGTGGAGGCAATCAGGTCGTCCGCATCTTGGCTGACATACCAGATGGCCTTCAGATACGTTCGCACCGTCGAGATGATGGTGTCGCCACGGCGCAGGACGCGGCGCGCGCGGGACGGCGCGGCCTCGAAGCGGATGCGCTCCGGCTCCTTCACCAAGCGCCCGGTTTGCACCGAGCCTATGTCCACGTAGCGGAACTCGAAATCCGGGTCGGTCTTTTCGCCGAGTGTGCTGGCGTTCAGGCGCACCCAACGCTTGAGCGGCTTCACTTCCCAATGCTCTGGCACATCGCCCAGCCATTCGATGCCGGAAGGCTTGGGGCGAATATTCGCGTCGAGGCCGCGCGTGACGGCGTGGTCGATGATGCGGAGCTTCTGCTCAATGAGCAGGCCGATGAGTTCGCGCTTGGCCTTGATGAAACGGGCGATGTGCGCGTCCTGCGCGCGCAGGTAGGCGACGATTTGGTCTTGCTCTTCCGGTGGCGGCAACAACGCCGCCACGTTGTAGAAGTCATCCGTGTAGAGCCGCCAGAAGCCCTCGACAATGCCTTTCGTTCGCCGCCGGAACTCTCCGACATACATCGGTGTCTTGAAAAGCAATTCGCAATACCGGACGGATGCGTCGCCCTTTGGCCGGAGCACGGTGTAGTCCGGGCTGACGACGCCTGCTTGCTTGGCATGAGCGAACACACCGAGATGCGCCTTCAAGCGATTGAGCACCAAATCGTGTTCTGCCACGAGCTTGCCGCCTGCGTAATTTTCCGATTGAAGGCTTTTGCGGCTCAGGTGCTTGCTCGGCACAAGGCCGTGAACCTGACTCATCGAGAGGTGCGTTTCATCGCCATGCGTCGAACGGCGATCAACTTCCCTGAACAGAAAACGATTGCGCCGCGTCTGCCAATGCGCGGGAATCTCACCAACCCACGGCAGACCGGAGTTCTTGTATTGCGTGTGCCGAGGAAGCTGGTGCATCACGCCGCCCCCACGATCTTATGCAGCAAGCCTTCGGTCTGCTGATCCAGCTTCAGGATGTCGGCGCGAATTTCCTCCAGCGAACGCAGCGGCGCGGGCTTGTAGAAGTAGCGGGCGAAGGAGATTTCGTAGCCGATCTGGGTCTTCTCGCCGTCGATCCACGCATCGCTCGCGTACGGCAGCACCTCACGCCGAAAGAACGCCTCAATGCCGCCCGGCTCCTTCAAGGGTACCTGCTCGGTGTCGCGCAGGTCGGTGTCGGGTTCGTACCAGACGACTTCGCGGTTCCTGCCTTCGCCTACCTGCGCGCGCCCGTCCAGACCTGGCTCGAAGTTGTCGCTAGTCTTGAGCTTCTGGCGCTTGGCGATGACCGGCGGCGCGGTTTTGTCGCGCCAGCTCACGGCCTTGAAGATGGCCTTCTTGTCCGCTACGGAAAGCTTCCGGTCGTGCGCCTTCATCGCCGCGTCGAACTTGTCGCGGAAGATGTTGTGGTCGTCGAACACGGCATCGCCCAATTCCTTTTGCGCCAGCAGCGCCAGTTCTACCAGCGCTTTGTCGCGCTGCCATGTCGCGGCGTCCAGCAGCTTCTTGCGGCGCTTTTCCGGCACGGCTTTTTTGGCGAGCGCACTGTCGTCACCGTCGTCTTCACCGCCGTCCTCGTCCTCGCTATCGCCTTTCAGCCAAGCCTCGATCTCCGGTTTGAGCTTGGCGAAACCGGTATAGAGCTTGTCACCGTATTTGGCCCACAGTTCGGCGCGCAAGGCTTCATCTCCACTGGCGAAGCGCAGCGTCCCGATGGCGCTGGTTTTCAACTGGCTTTTCAGGCGCAGCGGGCGTTCGATAGTGATTTTCCAGTAGCCGAAGTCCTGCGTGTCGAACCACTTGGATTCGGTGGTTTCCTGCGCCCCGCCCAAGTAGAGATCGACAATGCGCTGGATGTCGGCCTCGGCCAGCTCGCAGTTCTTCTTGCCGAGGTTGCGGCGCAGGGGTGCGAACCACCCGCTGGCGTTGATCAACTGCACTTTGCCCTTGCGATGTGTGGCCTTGCGGTTGGCCAGCACCCAGATGTAGGTGGCGATGCCGGTGTTGTAGAAGATGTTGAGCGGCAAGGCGATGATGGCTTCCAGCCAGTCGTTTTCCAGCACCCAGCGGCGGATGTTGCTTTCACCCTGGCCCGCGTCGCCGGTGAACAGCGCCGAACCGTTATGCACCAGCGCGATGCGGCTGCCGAGCGCGGTGTGATGTTTCATTTTTTGCAGCTTGTTCACCTGAAACATCAACTGCCCGTCGCTGGAACGGGTGATGAGCTTGAATTCGGCATCGTCTCCGTGCTTGACGATGAAGCGCGGATCATTGAAACCCGCCTTGCCGCCCATGCGATCGAGGTCGGTTTTCCAACTCTTGCCATAAGGCGGATTGGAAATCATAAAGTCAAATTCGCGGCGACCGAACTGGTCGGCAGACAGCGTGGATTTGTCCGCGCCGCCGACGATGTGTTCGGCTTCCTCGCCTTCGCCCTTCAATAGCAGGTCGGCCTTGCAAATGGCGTAAGTCTCGGGGTTGATCTCCTGCCCGAAGAGGTGGATGGAAACATCCTTGCCATGCGCCTCAGCCAGTTCCTGCAAGGTTTCTTCGGCTACGGTCAGCATGCCGCCCGTGCCGCAACTGCCGTCGTAGAGTAGATAGGTGCCGGACTGGATACGCTCGGCCACGGGCAAGAAGAGTAATTTCGCCATCAATTTGACGACATCGCGCGGCGTAAAATGCTCGCCCGCCTCTTCGTTGTTTTCTTCGTTGAAGCGGCGAATCAACTCCTCAAACACGGTGCCCATGCCATGATTGTCCAGCGGCGGCAGCTTGATGCGCCCATCGGCATCTTTGACGGGCAGCGGCGAGAGGTTGATTTCTGGGTTGAGGAAGTCCTCGATCAGGTAGCCGAGGAGGTGGGCATCGACCAGCGTCTGAATCTGGTCACGGAATTTGAACTTGGTCAGGATTTCCTGGACGTTGGGCGAGAAGCCGTCGAGGTAGGCGATGAAGTCTTCGCGCAGGCGCTGCGCCTGGCTGCTGGCCCTGAGCCGAGCCAGTGTGAACTCGGAGGTGTTGTAGAACGCCTGGCCTGCCGCCATGCGCAACGCACCGTCCTGCTCGGCCATTTTGTGCGCGTCGAGAAACTTCTTGCGATCCAGCACCGCCTGCTTGGTGGGTTCGAGCACGGCATCCAGCCGCCGCAGCACAGTGAAGGGCAGGATCACGTCACGGTATTTGCCGCGCACATAGACATCGCGCAGGCGGTCGTCGGCGATGTTCCAGATAAAATCGGCGATCCACTTGATCTGGCTTTGGTCGTGGTGGCTGTGGGTATTCATCAGAATCGGGGCTTCCTGTTGCGTTATGTGTTTTGCGCGCAAAATTTCAAGGGATATGGCAAATGTCACAGATTATCACTCAAAGCGTTTTTGCTCCTCCGCCGAAAGTTCCTGCGCGTAGGTTTGCGCTTTGAATTCGATGCGCGTGACATCGTTTGCGGCGCTTTCCATTTCCACGCCGGCAATATCGCGCCCGCCAGTCAGGCGTAAGACTTTAATCAGGCGGGCGAGGGCTTTGTCTTTGGGGGTGAAATCCAGCCGCCAGTTTTTGCCTTCCACCTGGCCGCTGTAATCAAAGGTTTGCGCCAGTGCCGCCACGTCGCCGGAAAGCACCGAAAACAGGATGCCATTGATGATTCTGACCACGGGTTCCTTGTTCGCGTCGAGCTTCATCAGCGTTTCCTTGCCGTCGGTCTGGAGAATTTCATCGCGGGTCAGGCGCGTGATTTGCGTCATGGGACGGATGTTTTCCCAAATGACGCCGTAGTTTCTGGCGACGAGAAAGCGACCGTGGGAAATCAGCGGTTTTTTGATTTGAGCGAGCTTGCGGGTTTGCTGGAATTCACCGCGAATCACCGGAGAGAGCGCCAGTCGACTTTCGACTTCCTGCAACAAATTTTCGGCGGCATAAAGCGGAGACGCCGCAAAAAGCATCAGAACGACCGCGATGCGTCCAAAAGCAATGATAAAAGTATTCATTTGAGACCCAGTTTTTCAAAAAGGATGGCGGGGCTTTCCAGACACATTTCCCGTATACGCATATCAACCGCAACCTGCACGGTATGCCCGCGGGTGAGGCATTTTTCTGTGGCGCAATCGAGAATCAGGTAATCGACCTTGAGCCGGTTTTCCCATTCCGTCAAAAACGCCTTGACTTCAATTTTTTGCTGATAATTGAGCGGCTGGACATAGCGAATGAACACTTCAATCACCGGCCAGGCATAGCCCGATTCCCGCATTTGCGGATAATCATAATCAATGGATTGCAACAGGGCGACGCGCGCCAGTTCAAAATAGCGCACATAATGCCCGTGCCAACAGATTTCCATCGGATCGAGATCGTGAAAGGGAATGCTCAATTCCACGCTTTTTTGCCAACGGCTTTGCGGGGTTCTCATTTTTTAACTCAAGGTTTTCAGAAACAGGGTTGTTGATTTGAATCTATCGACGGTTCGTTCACGAACCGGACGAGTTTTTCGATCAACGCGGGTTTATCGCGCAATTCGCATTCCCACACGATCAATACAGACCAGCCAAGACGGGATAATTCGGCAAGGCATGTTTGATCGCGTTCCCGATTCCTGCCGATCTTGTGACGCCAATATTCCGCGTTGTTCACAGGCATACGCTTGCCGCGTGGACAATGATGCCCATGCCAGAAACAACCATGGACGAAAATTACCTTGCGACGACCCATAAACGCGACATCCGGTTTTCCGGGAAGTTCTTTCCGATGCAGACGATAACCGCTCAAGCCCTGGCTACGCAACAACTGACGCACCGCCCGTTCAGGCGTCGTGTTACGGGAGCGCACGGCGCGCATGACATAACGGCGTTGTTCTGGCGATTCTTTCATCACGGGCGGGATTCGATTTTCAGACTGGGGTCGGTTTCAACGGTTTTAATAATCTGGTTGTATCGGGTCACAATATCGTCAATGGCAATACGTCGGCCTGCATCTGAAAATTTGCCCGATTTCAGCACTCGTCCGCCGCCATCGGTGAGCAAGGTTTCCGGATTTAGCGGACGCCCTCTTTTTTTGGCATGTTGCGTAACGACCAATAGCGGCTCCAGCAGATTTTGCGCGAGAAAGCGCACCACCGGCGCCGCTACGCCATCCCCTGCCAGAGCATAGGCTTCATTGTAATTTTTGGGGAGCGAATAATTTTCTGGCAATCCCATCAGACGGGCGGCTTCGCGCGGCGAGAACAAACGGGAACGCACACATTCGCCTTCAATGACCATCAGGATTTGACGGCTTGAGCCGCCCGACGGCGTACGCAAACATCCTGCAACGCCATCCAGACGGATTTCCGCGCGTTGCGTTTTCTTTTTGTCCGCGCCTTCCGCGCGAATGCGTTTATAGACTGTGCCAAACTGGCGGCGTTGCATTTTTCTGGCGGCTTCAATTTTCGCTTGATGCACAGGGTTCATCATGGCAAGCAGCTTTTGGGTTTCTTCCGCCGTATGCCATGCAATGCCCTGCGGGGCGGTTTCCACCAGATCGGCAAAACGCAAGGCACGAATCGGCGGCGCGGGCAGACGCCACCACACCCAGGCGTTTTGCGCGCGCGGAGAAAGTTTTTTATACGCTTCTTTCAACGCGCGGGGATGCCATTCGCTTTCCGCGTTCCGGACGCGCAGCGTATCGGGAATGGCGTCCATTGCGCCGACGATGAACAAACGCGGACGTGATTGCGGAAGAAAATGCGCGGCGTCAATGACAAGCGCGCCAAAACGATAACCGACCCCAAGCAATGCCTCGCAAATTGCCGCAAAATCCTTGCCCTGATGAGAGCTTAACGCGCCACAAACGTTTTCAAGCACAACCAGGGACGGCGCGCGATGCTCCGCCGCCAGATTTTCAATCAGTCGCCAGAATGGCCGGAATGCGCCGGAGCGTTCTCCTCCAAGCCCCGCGCCTGTACCCGCCAGTGACAAGTCCTGACAGGGGAAGGAGGCCCATGCAAGATCCGCCTGATCCGGCAAATCCCCGGCTTGCAGATTGGCGACATCTTCTACGCGCAATTCATGATCGCCCCAATTCGCAACATAGCTTGCCGCCTTTTTCGGGTCGAAGTCGTTGGCAAAGAGGCAATCCCAGTCTGCGCCAAGCCCCGCGCGCGCCATGCCGCCCCCGGCGAAGAATTCATAAAAACCAGCCATTTTTTACGCCTTTCCTCGCTTGCATTGTAGAGCCTGTTGCCAGAACGGGAAAAAATTGAACCATTGCAGGGGATTTTTTTGGCATTCTTCGGTCAATGCGGCAACGTATGCGCGCAGACAGGTCGAAATGGCTTCCTGACGTTCGCGGCGCGGCAGGACGATGCGTTCGGACAAGGGGCGGATGTTGATCAAAAAGGTATCGCCGCGACGGGCGCTGAACAGCGTAAACACCGGACAGGCCAGCGCGGCGGCAAGAATGTAAGGCCCGGTGGGAAATCGCGCGGGCGCGTCCAGAAAGGGGATGGCGAGGGTGGCGCTGCTGATGGTCTGGGGGTTGACGGGAATCCGGTCGCCCGCAATGACGACCATGCCGCCTGCCGCGATGCGCTCCGAGAGTAGCATGGCGGTGGTGAAGTCGATGCTGTCCACCTGCACGAGATCAAGCATCAGTTCCGGATTGAGGGCATGGAGCATCCGGTTGAAGCGTTTGGCATGGCGCGTGTAGACCAGCACCGTCAGTTTGATGTGCGGGCGGGTTTGCGTGAGGCAGCGACAAAGTTCAAGGTTGCCCAGATGCGCGGTAATCATCAACATGCCGCGTTTTTGCGCGAGCAACTGTGATACCGCCTGTTCGCCTTCGATCTGAAAAGGCAGGGTTTGCAGGCGATCGTCATAGGCAAGCATTTTGTCCAACAGCGTTTCGCCAAAACTCAAAAAGTGGCGAAAACTGTTGCGATACGTGGGCGCGGGCGTCGTTTTCCCGCTGCTGGCGTACAGGCGTTGCAGGTATTCCCGCGAGGCGCGGCGCGCCAGCGGGCGCGTGACAAAAAACCAGAGAATGACAAAAAAAAGAAAAAGCCGAAACGGCCACGCGCCCAGACGGTGATACACCCAGAATAAAAAACGCATTCCGCCGACAAATCCGGCTTCGCCGATTTTCGCCCAGTGCATGGCCTATTTCCTCAAGCGTCGGATGAACAAACGCGGCATACGCCGCAACATGCCGAAAAAAAGACGGGCGTGCATGGCGGAAATGCGCAGGTTATCGCGCCAGGGACGAAAATTCGACAGGCCGCCAACCGGATAATGCACCGTAACCGGCAGATTGACGATGGGCACAGCCGCCCAATCCAGCCGCACCAGAATTTCCACATCAAAGTCCATGCGTTTCGCATGGCGCAGCGCGGGCAACAGCGGCATGACGGCAGCCAGCGGATAGACGCGAAAACCGCACATGGAATCAACGATGTGACGTGACAAGGTATTGATCCATACCCAGACATGCGTCAGATAACGCCCGTACAGCCGTCCTCCTGGAACGCTTTTGTCATAGCGTGGATAACCGGTGATGACCGCTTCCGGTCGGGTGGCGGCGGCTTGCAACAGATCGGGAAGCGCCGCCAGATCGTGCTGCCCGTCGGCGTCGATCTGCACGACATGGCTGGCTTTCAATTGCTGCGCGGCATATTCAAGGCCGGCGCCCACCGCTGCGCCCTTGCCGCGATTTTCCGGATGCGAGAGAAGGATGACGCCCGTTGTTTCAGCGGCAAGCGCCGCCAGTACCCGCGCCGTGGGCGTGTCGCTGCCGTCATCGACCAGAATCACGGACAAGCCCTGCGCGCGCAAGGCATGAACCACCGCGCCCACCGTGTCGCCGTGGTTAAAAACGGGAATGAGGGCAACGAGGTTCATGCGTTTTATTCCGGGGGATGCAAAATCATGTTGATTTATGCGAACAATACAACATAGGCCAACATAAGTTCATATCCGTTTGCACGATTTCGTATTTTCAAGTTTTCCGCAAAACCAGCGTTCCCCGCGAGCAGGGAGTGTCGTCCAGCGTGTAGGCGAATTCAAGTTCCTGTTTGTCGGGACGCCAGATCAGGTCGAGGCAGGGAGTGTCGCCGGGGCGGATCAGGCGTTGGAATTTCAGGCTGGTCATGCGGGTGATCGGGGCGCTTTGGGGGTCGAGGTCGAAATGGAGATGGGCGAAGTGCGCCGCCCAGTCGATTTGCACCACGCCAGGCAGTACCGGCAGATCGGGAAAATGACCGTCAAACCAGACGAGATCCGCGTCGAAGCGCAATTGCAGGCGCACCTTGCCAATAGCTTCGTCCTGACTTTGCGCCAGGCAGAGCGCGTGGGGCAAGGAAGGCGCGAACAGATGTTCGAGGTCGCCGTGCGTTGCCTTGCCCATGTCATTGGTCGGCAGCGTCATCACATAGCGCCAGCGGCGCGGCAGGGCGATGGCCTCAATCTGCCCGCGCAGCGCGGCGCGCAGGGCGCGGTCGAAACGCGCCTTACCCAGGTTCTTTTTGCGCGTCTCGCCTGTCGGCGTCAGGATTGCCGCCGCGCCGAGGATGAGGCGATCGCTTTCCTGTGCATGGATAAGCGGCACGACGCGCGCGCTCTGGATGTCGGGCAGGCGGGCGAGTTCCTGTTCAACCTGGGTCAGGGAAATCCTTTTTTCGCCGATTTTGACCAGCCGGTCGGCGCGTCCCAGAAGCTCCAGTCCGCCGCCCTGCGCGTCCAGGCGGGCAATGTCGCCGGACAAAAAACCGCTTTCGCGTTCGGCTGCCGACAGGGTTGGCGAATGAATCAACAGGCGGGAAGTGTTGGCATCCAGACCCAGGCGCACACCGGGCAGCGATTGCCAGGGCGCTGCGCCACAGCGATGCGCTACCGAGCCGGTTTCCGTGCTGCCGTAGATTTCGATCAACGGCGCTTCCAAAAACGCCGCGCCGCTGGCGGCGACTTCGGCGGCGAGCGGACTGCCCGCCGAGGTCGCCAGTCGCCAGCGCACGTCCGGCGCGGGCTTTGACGCCACGTCCGTCAGGTGTTTCAGAAAGGTGGGCGAAGTGACAAACAGGTAATCCGCCGCAGGCAATTGTTCGATATCTTCGGGATAACGAAGTTTCTCCACCACATAAGGTCGGGCGGAAAGC
Organism: Zoogloeaceae bacterium; assembly: GCA_031267345.1. Taxonomy (GTDB): domain Bacteria; phylum Pseudomonadota; class Gammaproteobacteria; order Burkholderiales; family Rhodocyclaceae; genus Azovibrio. The sequence continues at coordinate 2,162 of JAIRZG010000032.1, read as the reverse complement.
AGTGGCCAGAGGACGAAAAACGCCAGCCCGTACATGTGCGGATGCGGTACGCTGCTGACAAAGCGGGTGTCTGGCGTCAGCGCCTTACCGAAGGCGGCTTCCAGCATTCGGGTTTCGGCGCGCGCCTGATGCAGGGTTTTTTCCACCCGCGTGGGCTTGCCGGTCGAGCCGGAGGTAAACAGCATGTAACCGGAATTGATGGAGTCCACAGCGGAATCAAGGCCAGACACGCGCGGCGCGCGAGGCGCCGTATGCCAGTCGGACAAGGCGTTCGCCGGATGTTCACGCCCGACCCAGGGAATTGCCAGCGCGTTGCGCGTCGCGGGTGAATCGTCGCCGGTCAAGGCCACCATCATCCCCAGCGACCACGCCGCCATCAGCCAGACGGTGAAGGCATAGACATCCGGCTCGAACAGCGCAATGCCGGGACGACCGGCGAGCACACCCGCTTCCAGCCCCGCCAACGCCCGCCGCGCACCGGCGACATCGCGCCGGAAAGTCGTATAAGGAATGGGGCGTCCGCGTCGCCAGGCCACCGTATGATCCGTGACATTCGCCAGCGGACAGTGACGCGCGAAGCTGCGGAAAAACGCTTCAAGCATGAGGCGTTTCCTGAAAAACGGATGTGGCGGCAAGGGTCGCATCCTGTGCGCGACGCCGCACACGGCGACGAATCAGCCATTCGCCGATGAACATCAACCCCATCAGCAGATAGGCGATCAGGCCGTTGTACAGCGCCCAGATTTTTTCCCCGGCGTGGATACTCCACAGCGAAATCGCGCCATTGACGATAAAAAACAGACACCAGGCTTGCGTCACCCGGCGCGTGTAGCGCGCGCCGGATTCCGGCAGGTCGGGTTCAAACCGCCGCGCCAGACGCTCGATCAGGCTTTGTTCCTGCGTGAGACTGAGCGCGAAAAGGAGAAGAAACATCAGATTGACCAGCACCGGATAAAACTGGAGGGAAAGGCTGCTTCGCCAGAAAATCGCCGCCAGTCCCAACAGGGCGATGAGGCAACCCGGCAGGAATTTGAGCGGACGCGGCAAGAGGGAAAGTACGGAAAAACCCCTGCCATTGCCCTGCCCGCCGCGTCGCGGCAATGCCAGCGGCAACAGCAGGAGTCCGCACTGCCAGAAAGGCCAGCCCTGCAAGTGACAAAGCCAGAAAAGCAACGGCAGCAACAGTCCCAGGACAAAGGCAAACCAGCCCGGCATCAGTTTTCCTGCGGTGGCGTGAAAAACGCGTTGACGATGTCGCCCACACTGCGGATTTCCTTGAACTCCTCTGGAGAAAGCTGCCGACCGGTGCGCTTTTTGAACTCGATCGCCAGATCAACCGCGTCGATGCTGTCGATGTCGAGGTCGCGGTACAAATCCGCTTCCAGGGTGATTTTTTCCGGCGGGATGTCAAACAAATCAGTCAGCAATTTGACGATCAGGGCGAGGATTGTTTCTTTGTCCATGCCATTTTTCTCTTGCGGGGGATTATCGGATATGCTCATTGGGCGCGTTCATCGGGTTCTGTGGGCAGCGATAAAATCGGCAAGGGTACGCGCGGAGGCGAAAATCTGGCGCGTTTCTTCGGATTCCGTCGAAATTTTCAGACCATAGCGTTTTTGCAGGCCGACGCCCAGTTCCAGCGAATCAATGGAATCCAGACCCAGCCCGTCGCCGAACAGCGGCGCGTCATCGTCGATGTCGGCAGGCGCGACATCTTCCAGATCCAGCGTTTCGATGATAAATGCCTTGACTTCCTGAAGCAGTGTACCCATTGTCATTTCATTCTCTTGGTGAAAAAATTTCGGAACATTGACGTTCGCAAGATCGCAATAATAGCGCGTCACGGGCATATCGTCTTCTGCGCGACGCGAAAAATGTCACGGGTTTTGAATTTGTCCGGTCTTGCTGCAAATGCGGCGTTCGGTCGTCATACCCATCCTCTTCCCGAAAAGGAGGTGGTAGATGAGGCGAACGGAGTTGTCCATGTTGCCTGCCGCCCGCGTCGCTCGCGGTTTTTCCCTTTCGTCCCGTCGCGGGGGACGTGGGCGAACCGCAAGGGTTCGCCCGGTACTCCTGGCGCGGCTTTACAGTCCGCCGTCCGGCGTTTCCCAGACCGAGCCGATGAGTTGCAGCAGGTCTTCCGGCAATTCAGCGTCTTCGAG
>JAIRZG010000224.1 GCA_031267345.1 Zoogloeaceae bacterium | reverse complement strand
AGCGCGCGTATCGGACGGGTGAAAAGCGATTTTCAAAGCAAAGACCTGCTCGACAGCCAAGGCAACAGAGCAAAGTACGACGCCAAAAGCGCCTACTACGGGTTGCATCTGGGCGCGGGTTATATCTGGAAACTTTCCGACGCCGCCGATCTTGATTTCTACGGCAAGGTCTTCTGGACACGGCGGGAAGGAGATAAAGTGAGGCTTTCCACCGGAGATGAAGTGAAGTTCGACGCCGTGGATTCGCAACGCCTGAGAATCGGCGCGCGCTACAGCAAAAACCTGAACACCAGCACCCGCCTCTACGCTGGCCTCGCGGGCGAGCAGGAGTTTGACGGCGAGGCCAAAGCCAAAACCCACGGCTACGCCATAAAATCCCCCGATCTCAAAGGCTTCACCACCATCGGCGAACTCGGCCTGACGCTAACCCCTGCCCGGAACAAGGCGCTGACGCTGAATGTCGGCCTGCAAGGCTACGCCGGAAAGCGTGAAGGCGTCACCGGAACGGCGCGGGTAAATTACGCCTTTTGAGACCAGTTTCGGGATATTGCAGGGGCGACCTTTCACCCCCTCTCCCCTTGTGGGAGAGGGGGTGCGGCGGTTCAACCCCAACCAACCGTCTTGCAAACAGAACGGTCGCCCCTCTCTCCAACTCTCCCCCGACTTTCTCCAAAATCCCGCCTTCTCTCCCACTGTACAGATGGTTACACTGTCCAGCTTTCCACCGGCATGGAAATGGCGCAGAGGCGGGCGAGGGTCGCGCCGACCTGAAGGGGATCGCCGCTGGTGGCAAAGCGCAGCCGACCATGACCGCCCAGACGGCTTTCCTGCGTCAGTCGGCGTTCGACCTGACGGGCGACGGCTTCGCCCGTGTCGACCAGGGTCGTTGTCGGCGAAAGACGTTGCGCAATGCCTGCCCTGACCCACGGATAATGGGTGCAGCCAAGCACGACGACATCGGCGCGGGCGTCCGCGAGCGGGCGCACGCAGGTGTCCAGCAGGGTTTCGACTGCCACGCTCTCTGGCCCTTCGGCTTCGATGGCTTCGGCAAGGCCGGGGCAGGCTTGCGTGATGACCTTGGCGTTGGGGGCGTGGCTTTTGACCAGTTGGGCGAAGCGGCGGCTGGTCAGGGTGCGGGTGGTGGCGAGGACGCCGAGGATGCCATTTCGGGTCAGCGCCGCCGCTGGTTTGATGGCGGGTTCCAGCGCGATGACCGGCAGGGCGAGCTGCGCGCGGATGTTTTCAGCGGCGGCGGCGGTGGCGGTGTTGCAGGCGACGACGATGGCCTTGCAGCCGCATTTCGCCAGCGCGGCGGCGATGCGCTGACCGCGCGTCTGAATGAAGGTTTCAGGCTTGTCGCCGTAAGGCAGGTGGCGGGTGTCGGCAAAGTAGATGAAATCCTCATCCGGCAAACGCGCGCGCAGGGATTGCAACACGGTCAGGCCGCCCAGTCCTGAATCAAATACGCCGATGGGTTGATGCGGCATGGCGGTCAGCCGATGGCGTTCAATATTCTACCGATTCGAGCAGGCGTCTGAGGTCGTTCACGCGCTCGGCCGTCATCTGCCAACGGCAACGCCAGAGGGGGTCCGTGCTGCACCGGGTTTCTTTTTCCTTTACCCATTGTCGTTGCGAAACCCGCAAGGTGGGGAAATCCGGCGCGTCCACGAGTTGGCTGTACAGGAGATTCAACCGGATGTCCGCATCGATATACAGCCAATGCCAAGGCCGGGCAGGCTCAAGGGTCGGCATGGGTTCCGGCATTCTTGGATCATGCTCAACGCTGGCGAATGATTCTACCGTGCCCAGGGTATCCTCGAAGTTTGCGTTGTAATAGCCGTTTACGCCCATCTGGATACGAATCCGGCGCTCACGCGACTTGTCTGCCCCAAAAGGAGAAGGATAGCTCAACAGCACATAGCCGTACTCGCGGAGGTTGTCGAGAATATGCACCTTGACGACAGGTTGGGGTTGTTCGCTTTCCCACAGGCGCACGACATAGCACTTGTACCCAGCGTCGGCATCATGTTTCGCGTATTCGGCAAATTGCGCCGCGCAACGGGTCGGCGCGTTGAAAAAACCGCTTTGCTGTGGCCTGTCCCATTCCCAGGGAGTGCCGTTATCGGTCAGTCGCACGAGCAGGTGTGTATTGCCGCCTTCCGTTCGCGCCGCCAACACATCCAGATCGTAAATGCCTTCGGCGCTGCATACGGAAGCCAGCGCCCACAGCATCAGCGCCCACAGCCCGGTTTCCCATGTCTTGTGCATACAAGCCCTCGTTACACGCGCACTGGCGGCGCTTAATTGCCGTTCGTATCGACAAAACTGCGGAGTCGGTCGGAACGGGTGGGGTGGCGCAGTTTTCTGAGCGCCTTGGCTTCGATTTGCCGGATGCGCTCGCGGGTGACATCGAACTGTTTGCCGACTTCTTCCAGCGTGTGGTCGTTGTTCATTTCAATGCCAAAACGCATCCGCAGCACCTTGGCCTCCCGCTGTGTCAGGGTATCCAGTATTTCCGCTGTGACTCCCCTCAAACTGGAATACATGGCGGCGTCGGCGGGCGCCAGCGTTGCGGTGTCTTCGATGAAGTCGCCCAGATGCGAATCGTCATCATCGCCAATGGGCGTTTCCATGGAGATCGGCTCCTTGGAAATTTTCATGATCTTGCGTACCTTGTCTTCCGGCATTTCCATTTTTTCCGCCAGTGTCGCCGCATCGGGTTCAAAGCCGGTTTCCTGCAAAATCTGGCGGCTGATGCGGTTCATCTTGTTGATGGTCTCGATCATGTGCACCGGAATGCGGATGGTGCGCGCCTGATCGGCAATCGAGCGGGTGATGGCCTGACGGATCCACCAAGTGGCGTAGGTGGAAAACTTGTAGCCGCGCCGATACTCGAATTTGTCGACGGCTTTCATCAGGCCGATATTGCCTTCCTGAATCAGATCAAGGAATTGCAGGCCGCGATTGGTGTACTTTTTGGCGATGGAAATGACCAGCCGCAGATTGGCTTCGGTCATCTCGCGCTTGGCTCCTCTGGCCTTGGCCTCGCCGCTGCTCATCTGCTTGTAGATGTCCTTCAGTTCTTTCAGGGACAACCCCAGACGATTTTGCAGGTCGATGAGTTTTTGTTGCTCCTCGCGGATATTGGGGGCGTTGCGCTCCAATATGTCGGCATAATGTTTGGGCGCGTTGGCGACTTCCGCCGCCACCCATTCCAAACGGGTTTCGTTGCCGCGAAAATTTTCCAGAAAACTGGAGCGCGGCATACGCACCTTGTCTACGCAGATGCGCTGAATGTTGCGCTCGGATTCGCGCACACGCTCAACCATGCCGCGCACGCTGTCGCAAAAGCGTTCAATGACGCGGGAAGTGAAACGGATATTCAGCAGTTCGTTGCTGATTTGCTGTTGCAGGGCAAGATAGCTTTTGTGCTGCGACCCCTTGCTGTTCAGGGCGCGGAGCATTTTGCCGTAATCGGTGCGAATACGCCTGAAGTGCGCCAGCGCGTCCACTTTCAATTGCGCCAGAGAAGCGGAAGCGGCGCGGCTTTCGGCGTCTTCATCCGATTCCTCGTTGTCTTCGTCCTTGCCTTCCTTGTCGCTGTCTTCGGCCTCGGCTTCTTCCACCTCGTCTTCCGTCTGTTCCTTTTCCTTTTCCGGCGCGTCCGGATCGACCAGGCCATCGACCAGACCATCGACCAGCTCGTCAATGCGGATTTCGTCCTTTTCCACCTTGGCGACCATTTCCAGAATTTCGGCAATGGTGGAAGGGCAGGCGGAAATGGCCTGCACCATATGCTTCAAGCCTTCTTCGATGCGCTTGGCGATTTCAATTTCGCCCTCGCGGGTCAAAAGCTCCACGGAACCCATCTCGCGCATGTACATGCGCACCGGATCGGTCGTGCGGCCAAATTCGGAATCGACGGTGGAGAGCAGCACCCGCATGGGTTCATCGTCCTCGTCGTCATCGTCGCCGGGGGTGGCGGCAGGCGTATCGGACAACAGCAGATCTTCCTCGGCGGGCGCTTCGTCAAATACCTTGATGTTCATGCCACTGAAGGTGCTGATGATGGACTCAATCTGCTCGGCGTCCACCACGTCATCCGGCAGATGGTCGTTGATTTCGGCGTGGGTCAGATAGCCGCGTTCCTTGCCCAGCTTGATCAGATCCTTCAGACGCCGCTTGCGCGTTTCAACGTCGATTTCCGGCTGCGCGGCGCCATTGACCGCATTCAGAATGTTTTCCGCCGCTGCCGCCCGCTGCTCTTTTTTGCTGAGCCGCGTCCTGGCTGCTTTCATGGCCACCGCTGCTTCCTTTGCCGCTTCCTTTGCGGCTTTGGCGGCTGCCCTGGCAGCCTCTTTCGCGGCTTTTTCCGCTTCCTTCGCCGCCTCTTTCGCGGCTTTTTCCGCCGCCCTGGCGGCTTCCTTTGCGGCCTTTGCCGCCATCCTTGCCGTCTCTTTCGCGTTTGCTTTGCTTGCTGTTTTTTTGACGGTAACGCTGGCCTTTGCGCCCTTTTTCGGCGGCGCTTTTTCCGCCGTCTCTTTCGCGGCGCTCCGGGCGGGTTTGACGACTTTGGCGGATGGCGCTTTGGGCGCGACCTTGCCCGCAGTTTGGGCAGGCGTTTGGTTGGGCGCGGCCTTGGTCGGCGCTTTGGGCGTTACCTTGCTTGCAGCCTTGACGGGCGCAGGTTTTTTCTCTGGCGCGGGTTTTGTTGCGACCGTTTTTGCGGGCGACGCGGCGGTCTTTGTCGCCGTCCTTGCCGGTGTGCGCGCGGACGCCTCCTTTTGTCTGGCAGTGGTGCGGGAGGCGGGTTTTGCGGTCTCCGACGCGACCTTGCCCGTAGTTTTGGCAGGCGTTCGGGCAGGTGTTTGGTTGGGCGCGGCCTTGGTCGGCGCTTTGGGCGTTACCTTGCCTACAGTCTTGACGGGCGCAGGTTTTTTCTCTGGCGCGGTCTTTGCCGCCGTCCTTACCGTCTTTTTCGTGCTGGCTTCGCTTGCTGTTTTTTTGACGGTAACACTGGCCTCTGCGCCCTTTTTCGGCGGCGCTTTTTCCGCCGTCTCTTTCGCGGCGCTTCGGGCGGGTTTAACGACTTTGGCGGATGGCGTTTTGGGCGCAGCCTTGCCCACAGTTTGGGCGGGTGTCTGGTTGGGCGCGGCCTTGGTCGGCGTTTTGGGCGTTACCTTGCTTGTAGCTTTGACGGGCGCGGGTTTTTTCTCTGGCGCGGGTTTTGTTGCGACCGTTTTTGCGGGCGACGCGGCGGTCTTTGCTGCCGTCCTTGCCGTTGCGCGCGCGGACGCCTCTTTTTGTCTGGCAGTGGCGCGGGATGCGGGTTTTACGGTCTCCGGCGCGACGACCTTGCGGGCGGACTTATCTGTCGACGCTTTTTTCACGTCGCCGGACGTTTTCGCGTTTGTCTTGCGCGGCGTGGTTTGCGCCACCGTTTTTACAGATTTCCTGCGCGATGCGTTCTTCGCAGTTTCTATACGTTTGCTTTTGGTGCTCTTGTCTGTAGCCATGGACGCCCTGCTTTTCTGCTGGTGACAAAATTAGAGAAACCGCAAACTATAGCACAAAATCAGAATTTTATTTTTTGGACAGTAGCTGCAGGTAACGCGCCTTTTCTTCCGCGCTCAGGCCTGACCTGCCAAACTGCCGCGCCTGCGTCTGCAGGCGGTCGAATTCCGCTTTCTGATCCACAACTTCCAGACGCTTCACGGCATCCTGAAATTCCTTTTCTACTTCCGTATCGGTCAGCTTCATGTCCATCCATTCGCCCGCCAGCGCGTCCAGCGCATTTTCCTGGCTGTTGCCGCGCAACTGTTCGCGCAATTGGGCGTAGCCGGGCGCGGGCGACAGGCGCGTCACGGCATGGGCGATGCTCTCCAGCATTTGCCGGTCTGGATCGACGGGCAATTTTTCAAACGGAATCTGCGTCGCCAGTTCCGGTTTTTGCAATACCAGACGCAGCAGGGTGCGCGTCCGCGATGGCGCGGGACGCGCCGCTTTCGGCGGGGCGGGCGGCGCGTAGCCGCGAATGCCGCACAACCGTTCCACCTCGATCTGTTCAAGCCCGCTGGCCTGGGCCAGACGCTTGACCAGTTGCAGGCGCAAATGCGGCGCCGGAATCCGCAAGAGCAGCGGCTTGGCTTCCGTCACCAATCGCGCCTTGCCTTCCGAAGCACTCAAGTCGCAACGCGCGCTCAATTCGCGCAGCAAAAAATCAGAAAGCGGCGCGGCAGTGGCGATCAGGCGGGTAAAGGCGTCCTTGCCCTTCTGGCGAATAAAACTGTCCGGGTCTTCCGGCTCTGGCAAAAAGGCGAAGGCGAGGGTCTTGTTGTCCGCCAGCGACTCCAGCGCGTTGTCCAGCGCCCTTGACGCCGCCTTCTTGCCGGCGGCGTCGCCATCAAAGCAGAAGACCACGCGATCCACTTGGCGCAGGAGTTTTTGCACATGCACCGGCGTAGTCGCCGTGCCCAACGTGGCGACCGCGTTGCCGACGCCATGCTGGGCGAGCGCCACCACATCCATATAGCCTTCCACCACGATGGCGCAGTTTTCGTCGCGTAACGCCTGACGCGCCTGCGGCAAACCGAACAGTTCGCGTCCTTTTTCAAACAGCGGCGTTTCCGGTGAATTCAGATATTTGGGTTCACCCTGATCCAGGATGCGCCCGCCAAAACCGATGACTTCGCCTTTGGCGTTGATGATGGGAAACATGATGCGATCCCGAAAGCGGTCATGCCGTCGTCCGTTGTCGCTGTCGATGACCAGTCCGCTCGCCAGCATTTCCGGGGAAGCGTAATCGGTAAACACCGTCTGCAACGTCTGCCAGCCCTCCGGCGCGTAACCCATGCCGAATCTTGCCGCCGCCTCGCCGCTCAATCCCCGGTTTTTCAGGTAGGCAATCGCCCGTTCGCTTTTTTTCAGGGCGGCCTTGTAAAACGCCTGCGCCTCACTCATGCGCGCGCTCAAATGTCGCAAGCGACTGCCTTGTTCCGCGTCGCCGCCTGGATGACCGCGTTCTTCCGGAACCTGCATTCCCATCGAGGCCGCCAGTTCCCTGACCGCATCGACAAAGCTCATGCCCTGATATTCCATGAGAAAGCCGATGGCCGTGCCATGCGCGCCGCAGCCGAAGCAGTGATAAAACTGCTTGCCCGGACTGACGGTGAAGGACGGCGTTTTCTCGTTGTGGAAGGGGCAGCAGGCCATGTAATTGGCCCCTGCCTTTTTCAACGTCACGTATTTGTCGATCAGATCGACGATATCGATCCGCGCCAGCACATCCTGAATGAAAGATTCCGGGATCATGCGCGCCGCATCAGCCGAGGCGAGCCTTGACCCGTCCCGACACCATGCCCATATCCGCCTTGCCGCTCAACTGCAGCTTCAATACGCCCATGACCTTGCTCATGTCGGCAGCCGTTGTCGCGCCGATTTCGCGGAAAGCGGCATTGATGGCGGCATCGATTTCCTGGAGGCTCATTTTTTTCGGCAGATAGGCGGAAAGCACGTTGATTTCCTGACGTTCCTTGTCGGCCAGGTCGGCGCGCTTTGCCGCCTCAAACTGGTTCAGGCTTTCCTTGCCGCGTTTGACCATTTTTTCGATGATGGCGAATATGCCATTGTCGTCAAGCTCGGCACGCTCATCGACTTCTTTTTGCCGGATGGCGGCCATCAACAGGCGGATTGCGCCCAGACGCACGGTTTCGCCTGCCTTCAAGGCGACTTTCATGTCTTCGTGAATGCGCGAACGCAGACTCATGTTTTGTTCTCCCGATACGGAAAGGTTGGACAATAACGCAAAAAGCCGCTGTCGGACGACAAGCGGCTTTGGCAAAAGCTGAAAAAATCAGTACAGTTTTGGCGGCAGGGTCATGCTGCGCAGGCGCTTGTGGTGGCGCTTGACGGCGGCGGCGGCCTTGCGTTTGCGCGCGGCGGTCGGTTTTTCATAAAACTCGCGGGCGCGCAATTCGGTCAGCAACCCGGTTTTTTCGACCGCGCGCTTGAAGCGACGAATGGCTACCTCAAACGGCTCGTTTTCCTTGACGCGAATACTCGGCATTTAAAATCACCCCCTTCCGGTCGGGCAGCGTCTCTGCCCGGTCAATATGGTCTCGTCCGACAAGACGAAAAATCGTAATTATAGCGATTTTTTTCAGGTTTGCGCGGTTTTTTCCCATGCGCGCAGGCCACAGCGAGGGCGGGACGCGCCGCGCAACCGCTGCGGCTGTTTTCACCCTCATTTCATAATCTTGATAATTAACTTTAACTTTGATTTATCAAGTATTGATTTTAAAGAAAAATTTATTCCGTATTTTTCCATAAAGCGGCGCTAAGTCCTTGTCTTGATTAAAAAAATGTAAAAAATGCTTGCAATGGGTTTATGAGTGTTTTAAAGTGGAGAAATGTGTTAAAAAGTGGAGAACAAGTCCATAAAAGTGGACTTTTGAAATCACAGGCGCAACATGTTTCAGGGACCCGCTACGCTCACGCTGGACGCCAAGGGGCGCTTTGCCATACCGGCAGTGCACCGGGAGGCGCTTGCGCGGACGGGCGAGGAAGAATTGACCATCACGGCGCATCCGGATGGTTGTCTGTTGCTTTATCCGCGTTCGGTCTGGCAGCAGGTGCAGGAAAAGCTGATGCGCTCGACGATTCCGGACGCGCAACGTCTGAAGCGGATATTGAACGGCAACGCGCGCAATGACATGGTGGACTCTGCGGGACGCTTGCTGGTTGCGCCGGAGCTGCGCAAGTACGCGCGGCTGGAAAAAAAGATCGTCATGGCGGGGATGGGCAATCGTTTTGAACTCTGGGATGAAGCTGCCTGGGAACGACAGAATGATCTGAACGTGCATGCGCCTTCGCTGATGCCGTCGGGTCTTGAGGAATTGCTGCAATGACCGACGCCCTGACGCACGTCGCCGTTTTGCGGGAAGAAGCGGTCGCGGCGCTGGATGTGCGGCCGGAGGGGATTTATCTCGACGCCACTTTTGGGCGCGGCGGGCACAGTCGGGCGATTCTGGCGCGGCTGGGGCAGGGCGGGCGCTTGCTGGCTTTTGACCGCGACCCGGAAGCGATTCGCGTCGGGCAAGGCATTCAGGATGCGCGTTTTACGTTGTTGCATCGCCCGTTCGCCGAATTGCGAACAGGGGCGGACGAAGCGGGATTTGCCGCTTTTGACGGGGTGTTGTTCGACCTGGGAGTATCCAGCCCGCAGTTGGACGACGGGGGCAGGGGGTTCAGTTTCCGGCACGACGCGCCGCTCGACATGCGTATGGACACCACGCGCGGCGAGACGGCGGCTGAATGGCTGGCGCGGGCCGAAATCAGGGAAATTACGGAGGTCATCAGAAATTATGGCGAAGAACGGTTTGCTTTCCAGATTGCAAAGAAGATTGTGGCTTTTAGGGCCGAACGGCCTGTTGCAAGCACCGGTGAATTCGCCGCGCTTGTACGCGAAGCCGTGCGCTCCCGCGAGCCGGGGCAAGACCCGGCGACACGCAGCTTTCAGGCTTTACGGATTCATGTCAATCAGGAAATCGATCAGCTCGCGCTAGCCTTGCCGCAGGCGCTGGCGTTGTTGAAGGCGGGCGGGCGTCTGGTGGTGATCGCCTTTCATTCACTGGAGGATCGCGTCGTCAAGCGTTTTTTGCGTTCCGCTGCCGCGCCGGACGATTTGCCCAAAAATCTGCCCCTGCGCGCGCATGAGACGCCGCAGCCGACGATGCGTCTTCTCGGTCGGGCGAGAAAAGCCTCGGCGGCGGAGGTTGCGGTCAATCCGCGCGCGCGCAGCGCCGTGATGCGGGTGGGCGAAAAACTGGGCGCGCGGCAGGGAGGCGCTCATGTTGCGCGTTAACTGCTTTATCCTGTTTTTACTGATACTGGCTTCCGCCTTGGGCGCCGTAACCGCCCAGAACAAGGCGCGCAAGTTCTACAAGGCGCTGGAAGCGGAGCAGGAACACGCGCGGCGCCTGGAAGTGGAATACGACCAGTTGCAACTGGAACTGGCGACCTGGGCCAGCCATACGCGCATCGAGCAGATTGCGCGCGGGCCGCAACTCAGAATGGTGGCGCCGGTGCTGAATTTGCCGGGCGCGGCGTTTGGGGGAGGGCATTGATGTCCATTATCCGCCGCCGTCGTCGCATCGCGTCCAGAGCGCACCAGTTCGCGGAAAATCCCCTGCTGCAACTGGCGTTGCCGGATTGGCGTTCGCGTTTTGCCGTACTGACCCTGCTCTTTTTGTTTCTGGTCTTGTTGGGACAGGCGTTTTATTTGCAGTTGATCCATAACGATGCCCTGCAAAAAGAGGGCAATTCGCGTTATTTGCGCGATTTGGAAGTGCCGGCCTCGCGTGGCAAAATCACGGATCGCAATGGCGACTTGCTGGCGATTAGCGCGCCGATGAAATCCGTCTGGGCGATTCCCGTTGACGCGCGTCTGGAGCCGCAGCAGCAACAGGCGCTGGCGAAGCTGCTGGAGATGGAAAGCCGGGAGTTGAACCG
>JAIRZG010000214.1 GCA_031267345.1 Zoogloeaceae bacterium | reverse complement strand
GAAGAACTGCGAGCGCAAACTCAACACCAGCTTGCAGTTCATCCATATGGCTTTCTTGGCGTTACTGCTCAAAAGATCATGAACAGGCTCTTAGAAGAACGCAACCACCTGAAGAAAGGCAACCCTTCAGAAGACCGGGTATCCTTCTGCTCATCAAGACCAGCAAGGACAACAACCTGTCCGTCATCCATATCGATCACCGTTTCCAATTCCCGCTTTATCAATGTTGGCGAATCAATTCCGCTTGTCAATGTTTGAGAAAAGTTACTTACCTGTTGATTCAGCTTGATTGATACATGATCACGATAAATCCGGGGAGAGACCTGCATAATGACTCCTGATGAACGATAATCTATAGACTGAATCGCATTCCCGTTGTTATCATAAGAAACCAAACCCCTTACCGGAACCTCTGAACCCACTGTAATTTTTCCTGTTGCGCCATCCGCCACGATCAAACGAGGTTCAGTAATGATGTTATAACGTGAATCACCCGCCATGGCAGAAATAAACGCATCTACAGACGCCGACTTAAAACGAATGAAATTATCCGAACCCATCGAACTACTACCAATACCGACACCAAGGCGCGAAGACAACAGATTCAACGCAAGACCAACATTAAAATTACTATCATCCGTAGTAGAGACTTCAACCAAAACCGCGCGTACCTGAACAGCAAGCGGAGCAACATCAATCTTTTCCAGAAACGATAATATCTTATCAACATATTCACGAGTGCCGGAAAAAACAATGAAATCATCATTACCACCTGATGCTGCTGAAGACATGCTAGTACCCGTCATTATCATATCTCCCTGTCCCTGCACCTGAACAAAAGAAGCAGAATTATTAACACGCCTATCAACAGCAGACAACAGAAGGCGAAGATACGAAGCCTGACGATAGCGCGGCCTATAAACCTCTACAAACTCATCCACAAGCAGCGAAGATTCAAAAGAACGGGAAATATCTATAATATAAACTCCATTATCATCCTGCACCGACAAACCAGAAAGCGCGAGAATAGAAGACAGCAAAGGCGGAATTTGCTTAACATCGGGAACATTTATTTTCATGGTAACGACTTTATCAATCGAAATCGCATTAGGAGAAACAACAAAATTTTTACCCAAAATTTCCCCATACGCCGCTTGTACAAACTGAATAACAGGAACCTTGTTAAATTCCAAAATTACCGATTCAGGAGCAGAAATAGCCAGCGACGGAAAAATCCAAAAACACAAAACAAAAAATATCCTCATCATTTCCCCCTGTACCAGATACCATCAGATTCATAATCAACATCGACATTAACAGAACGTTTAATCGACGAAGCAATAACATTTCTCTCATCTGACAAAATAACACGCCGCAATCCGTTAACCTCATAATGTCCATACGCAAAAGCAGATTCAGATACAACAGGCGCAGATTGTAATTGCTGAACTACAGGCAAAGAATCAGCCGCAGAAAACTCAACAGGCTTTAAAAAATGTCTGGCTTCGGAAACCAAAGCACCACACGCAAAAGCAGAAACAGACGCCGCAATAACAATTTTTTTTCATTCGTTGCCACCTTGACAAAAACCTACCACGCAAATCAAATGCCGAAAGGTAATAATAGCCAGAACCAGACGGCACACCGACAACAGGATTTATCACTTGTAAAGTATCGTAACAATCAAATAAATCCGATCCTCTGAAAAAATCATGTTCAACCAACGGCGCTTTAGGATGAAACCCCAAACGTATCGCAACACGATGAACCTTTGGAAAACGCGCCACACCCCCTGTAAACTTCGTCAAGAACGGTATCATCATCCCTTGAAGATTCACACAGACGCCGAAATGCTCGAATAAAGATTCGCGTATTTGAGAATCTATCATATTGGCATGTTGCGCAATCATGAGCAAATCCCAACCAAATTTACGAGACTGCGCCAGCCAGCCAATAACTTTCAACCGTTCTTTTTTATTCGTATCCCATGAACGGGAATTAAGGAAAGTAGAGGCTTCATCAAGAACCAAAAGACCATTCATGCGATCATTTTTCGGATCAGGATTACCCAATGGCAAACCAATAAAATCCCGTTCATCAGGATGATCGGGCAAACGATAAGGCCTAACTGTATTAAACGCGCCAACAATTTTATCAACATTTAAATCGAGATTAGTAGCAACCATGCGTCCTGCCATCATGTAACGGCGGATGCGTTCAAGCGCATAGAGGGTTTTGCCCTGACCGCGCTTGCCCGTGAGAAGTAACGCCTCACTCATTATCTTACAACACTATATAGATGTATATCCCTCAATTTCTCTTTATGGACATGATAAATAAATATCATCAAATCAGAAGTAATAATAAGAGAAAAACAAAGTTCAGCATTACTAGGCCAAAGTAACCAAAATCCCATGATTAAATATGGATTGTCAACAAAAAGCACCAAACCATTAATAAATCCCTTTAATGCCGCATAAAGAGAGACTAATAAAGCAAGAGATGTAGCTGCGTAAGCCAAAGCTGTAGCTACTTGTACCGTAACGCGTTTCAGCAGCCAGTCTAGAATCCCGGCAAAAAACGTATACAAAAACAATGCGAGCTTGCTCATTTTTTCTCCGTCAAACGCCGCCACAAATAAATAGCCGTCATCAAATAAACAAGCCAACCAATAAATTGACGAATTCCAGACACTCTATCACAAAACTCAATTTTTGTATTCCAAAGCCCTTTTAAAACCCCCCTATCAAATTGCAGTGGTATCTGCAAATCCTGACATGCAACCGGATCAGGCCATAATCTAGGAAACCAATCAGCAGTAAATCCGAAATTATCATTAGTATCATAATTATCAATGAATTTTTTACTTTCATTAAACGCATCATTCAAATCTGAAAACTTACCCTCCAAATCCGAACTTTTACCATCAAATCCAGAATCATCAATCGCACAGGCTGGTTGATCAACGCCGCCACAAGAACCGGAGCCATAATTATTTGTGGTGGAATTGCCGCCAAAAATAAAACTGCCACTTGAGGAATCAGTTATATCTTTTATAGCCGCGCCACCACCATCAACACTGGATGAATACGGATCAGTATTTATGGTTCTCCAGTTCGAGCCATCAAAATTCCGAATAGTATAAGTACCATCATCATTCATAACAATTTCAACTTCACCATCACCGCCTTTAAGATGAACCACATTACCATAAATACTATACCTATCATCAACATATACACAATTAGGATTCCTTGCATCAGCCTGCCAAGCACCATTTACATAAATAATCTCACAGGCCAGTGTTGACGGTTTTTGTACGTTTTCATTTAAAATGCAAACCTTTGATTTTACATCATACGATTGATTCTCCCCGCAAATTCTCGAGACCTCAATAAAATGAGCATATGTTGTAGAACCTACACCATCTAACTTAACTAAAGCCCTCACCTTAGAAGAATAATTAATAAACGATTCAAGTTCGATACTACGATCATCGCTCAGATACTCAGAACCAAAATTCATAGCCGCAAGTTTAGCGTCTAACATTTCCTTACTGTCATAAACAGGAAAAGACTTATACACTCTATCCTTACAATAACCAATAGGGCAATCAGAAGAAATTCCACCACCTGTATTAGGCGCGTAAAACAAATACAAAGGAACAGATTGCATTCTCGACTGTTCCGAATAAACATTTTCACTAGGGCGTGTTCACACTATCGTAAGCACTCGATGATCAGCGCGAAATGAATAAAGCCCAAAAACATTACATCAGGTTTCTCGAAGCGGGAGAAAATCCGGCGAAAGCCTTTGAATCGGCGGAAAAGGCATTCGACTTCGTTACGACGCCGATACATGACACAGTCGTATTCCCGGCTGTTGACGTAATTGCGTTTGGGCGGCACAACAGGAAGAACGCCCGGTTTCAGCGCCCATTGGCGCGTTTCATCCCCCGCGCAGGCGCGATCCATGCGCAGATGAACAGGGCGAGACGGCGACCTCCACCATATACGAACATAGCGGCACATTTGATTTCAGCAAATGGGCAAGCGCCAAGGAAAAAATGGATCCGGTCATTGACCAGCTTTTTACAGATCAATGAGTATTTTTTCCGCTTGTAAAATCCTGTTTTATGAATGGTCCAACACTGGTTGGTAAGGATATATCTTGATATATCACTACCCGTGAGATATACTTCGGCATATGTCTCAACAAGAGGGGTTGCAATCATGAGCCAAACAGCCAAACTATTCGTTAACGGTCGTAGCCAAGCGGTGCGTCTGCCAGTCGCTTATCGGTTTGACGCCAAGGAGGTCTTCATCCGAAAGGACCAGGAAACCGGGGACGTGATTTTGTCGCGCAATCCGACGACGTGGGATGATTTCTTCGCCACGCTCAAAGGAGCTAATGTGCCAGCCGATTTCCTGGACGAGAAAAAACGCAATCAGGGAACGCATGATCGTGATCCCTTCAAGAGCTATCACGAATGAAGCGCTACATGCTGGATACCAACACGGTGAGCCACCTGCTCAAAGAACACCCAGCCGTCGTACGGCAGGTGGTGGCTGCACCGATGGCTGCTCTTTGTATCTCGGCGATCACCGAGGGCGAATTACTTTTTGGCCTGACCAAACGACCCGCCAAACGGCTCCATCGCGCCGTGTCGGAGTTCCTGCGGCGCGTCGACGCACTACCTTGGGATAGTACCGTTGTGGAACATTATGGAATTGTGCGGGCTGGAATGGAACGCCATGGCGCGATCCTCGCGCCGCTTGATTTACTGATTGCCGCCCATGCACTGAGTATCAGGGCAGTGTTGGTGACAAACGACCGGGCCTTCCGCCAAGTAGCCGATCTGCATGTAGAAGACTGGACAGACCTTTGAGAACGTCAGCGGGCGTTTAGCGGCAATGCCGCGTCTTGGCGTACGATTTTTCCATTTCGTGAGCTGACCCCTATCGGACTGAACAACTATGCCAGAGGCAAAAGCAAGCGCACCGACCGCGCGATGTTAAAAAACCGCAGTGGGCGCTGCGGTTTTTTATGTCTGCTGCCGAAAATGAAATCCCTGCGCTATTCTTCCAGACAAGCATTCAGTTCGTCCGTGTCCGGTTCCTCAAAATAACCGACAAAACACTCCGCCTGTTTTCTGTACACATCGGGAAGTTTGGCGATGACCGGACTGACTTCCTTGAAAGACCAGTTGAACGCTTCATCGGATTCAACGTCCTGAATCGCCTTTTGCACACTTTGCAGTGGCGCGTTCGGCTCTGCCAGCCAGATGATGAAAGACATGATGGCGCCAACCGGGGAAGAGCCAACCCGCGCCTGTACTGCTTTTGCGCGCTGAATGGCGTTCTGGTTGCGTCCCAGAATCAATGCCGCCTCCGCTGCGTCCGACTGGGCATTGATAACCTGTTCCAGAATCGCAGGGGCATCATGCCGACCAAAGCGCCGCGCAACCTCGTCATAAGCGGCAATCGCTTTCTCCTGCTTGCCCTGCGCGTTCAATTCCCAGCCCTTGGCATAGAGCGACCTGGCGACCACTTCCTGAATGACAGGATTGTCATCCCGCCCAAAACGCCGATCAATTTCGTCGTGGATGGCGATGGCTTCCTCCCCACTCAATTCACTCGCCTTGTAGAAGAGTTCTACAGCAGCTTCCAGCTTGTCCGTTGCCGCGTTCTGCGCCTGTGTGTCGTGGGCAGATACCGCGAAGACGAGCGCAACCGCCGCAAACCCGATAATGAATTTTCGGGATTCAATAAACTTCATTTTCTGATTTCCTCCATGTGTTGTAGAGCGTTGACAGCATACTACAGTTTGGAATGACTGACGGATCACGCGCGCCAATCCGCCCTGCGCCCTCATTCCCGCGATTTCGACGCGACAAGAGCTCATCGTTCCGCCCGAAGCGCCCCCGCGCCGTCAGGCGCGGCGTTGCTGCCCGCAAGAGCTTCCAGCGCCTTTATTCGTTTTGCAAGCGCTTCGAGATGGCGGAGTTGGGCGGCGTTTTTGAGCCAGTCCGCGTGGCGTTCCAGCGGATAGAGGGCGGTGTATTTTTCGCCGCCGCACGGGATGCTTTTCATCACCATGCTGCCGGGGGAGATTTCCGTATGCGCGGCGATCTCCAGATGCCCCAGAATCATCGCCGCGCCGCCAATGGCGCAATGATGACCGATGCGGGCGCTGCCCGCGACGCCAACGCAACCGGCAATCACCGTGTATTCGCCAATCACGCAGTTATGTCCGATCTGGATCTGGTTATCCAGCTTGCAACCGTCGCCAATCACCGTGTCTTCCAGCGCGCCCCGATCGATGCTGGTGTTGGCGCCGATTTCGACATCATCGCCCATCACCACCCGACCAATCTGGGGAATCTTCACCCATTCGTCCTGCCCTGCTCCGCCAAAATCAGGGGCGAAGCCAAAGCCATCCGCGCCGATCACCGCGCCGCTGTGAAGGATGGCGCGCGCGCCGATCCGACAGCGGGGATAAATACTGACGCCTGGATGAATCACGCTGTCCGCGCCAATGACAACGTCCGCGCCAATGCGGGCATGGGCAAGTATCGCCACGTTTTCGCCCAGGGTAACGCCGGGGCCGATCCAGACGCCGGGGCCGATGTGACAGGAAGCCGGAATATCGCTTTCCACCACGGCGGCAGGATGCGTCCCCGCCGTCCATCGCGCGACCGGATTCAGCAAGGCGGCGACGCGCGCATAATAAACATAGGGCTGCAAGGTAAGGATGGCTGCCAGCGCGGGTTCGCCGGAGGCCGTCAGCGGCAGAGATGGCGCCATGTCGGGATGCAGGATGACGGCGCTGGCGCGGGCGCCGCGCAAATGCTTTGTGTATTTCGGGTTCGCCAGAAAGGCGATCTCGCCCGCCTGGGCGCTTTGCAGGGGCGCGACCTGATGGATGCGCGCCGCCGCGTTGCCGCGTATTTCGCCCGCGCAGACGGCTTGCAGACGCCCGACGATCTGCGCCAGCGTCAGGGACGCGCCGAAGGCCATTATTTGCCGTCGGAGAGCGCTTTCACCACCTTCTCGGTGATGTCCAGACGCGGGCTGACCCAGACGACATCCTGAAGGATCAGGTCGAACTTTTCGGCGTCGGCAATCTGCCGGATCGCCTTGTTGGCCTTTTCGATGATGGCGGTGTTGGCTTCGTTCTGGCGCAGGCTCAGGTCTTCGCGGAATTCGCGCTGCTTTCTCTGGAATTCACGCGAGAGATCGGCGTATTCGCGTTCCTTGTTGCGGCGTTCGCTTTCCGACATGGTGACGGCGTTCTTTTCCATGTTTTCCTGCATACCCGACAACTTTTTCGCCATTTTCTGCAATTCCTGGTCGCGCCCGGAAAATTCCTTTTCAATATCCTTGGCGGCCTGAACGGCGGTAGGCGCATTGCGGAAAATACGCTGGGTATCGACGTAGCCGACTTTCAGGTCCGCCGCCTCGGCAGAAGGCGCGACGGACAAAATCAACGCGCCAGCGCAAAGACTGGCGGCAATGACGGATTTGGTATTCAACATTGACGCTCCTGCATTAAAAAGTAGAACCCAGTTGGAACTGGAAGGTTTCGGTATCGTCCCCCGGCTTGTCGTTCAGGGGCGTGGCAATACTGAATTTCATCGGACCTATCGGGGAAAACCAGGACAGCGACAATCCGGCGGAAGTACGCAACTCGTTCGTCCGGATACGCTCGCCCGGCCCGAAAGCCTGACCAGCGTCGTAAAACACTCCCATACGCATGGTCTTATCGTACCCCGGAAATCCCCAAAACACTTCAACATTGCCAACAATTTTTCGATTGCCGCCCAAACGTTCATCCGGGTATACCGAATCGACCGGCCCCAGACTGGAAGAGGCGTAGCCGCGCACGGAATTGATGCCGCCAACATAGAAATTCTTGTAGAACGGCATGTCTTTATTGCTGCCATAGCCATCGCCGATGCCCACTTCACCATTCAGCATCAGGGTAAAGCGCTTGGAAAGCGGGAAAAAATGCTGGTACTGGTAAGAGAGTTTCCAGTATTGCAAATCGCCGCCGGGGATGGCGATCTCCGCCGTGGCGCGCTGGTAGACGCCTTTGGTCGGAAAGATGGCGCTGTCCTTGCTGTCGCTTGCCCACCAGGCGGTCAGCGGCAGGGTAACGTTGGAAGATCCATATTTTTCGACAAACTCGATATAGCGTCCGGGACTGCTGTCAAAGGTCTTGATTTTGGTATGGTCGATGGCCAGCCCCACGCCGACGGATTCGCGCTCCGAAATGGGAAAGCCGAAGCGGATGCCCGCGCCGGTGGAGGCGCTCTCGTAATCGCCCACGTCAATGGTGTTCGAGGTGGGCTTGAAGGTGCGGTGATACACATCCACCCCCTGACTGACGCCATTCAGGGTGTAATAGGGGTTGGTGTAGGAAAGCGAAACGGCGCGGTTCAGCTTGCTGGTATTGACGCCCAAGGTCAGGTGCTTGCCGCTGCCGAAGATGTTGTTCTGCGAAATGGAGCCGGAAAGCATGACCTTTTCTTCCTTGGAAAAGCCCGCGCCCACCATGACGTTGCCGGTGGGTTTTTCCGTGACGTTCATGTTTACATCCACCTGATCCGCCGTGCCGGGCACGGGCGGCGTCTCCACCGTCACATCGGTGAAAAAATCAAGTTTGTCGACCCGCTGGCGGGAAACCGTCACCTGTTCGGCGTTGTACCAGCCGCCTTCCATCTGCCGCATTTCCCGACGAATCACCTCGTCGCGGGTGCGGGAATTGCCCGCCACGTTGATGCGCCGCACATACACACGCTTGCCGGGATCGACAAAAATGGTGAAAGCGACCTGACGGTTTTCCTTGTCCAGTTCCGGCGCGGCGTTGACATTGGCGAAGGCGTAGCCGCGCTCCGAAAGTTTGTCGGCGACCAGCTTGGTCGTGTTGTTCAAGGCTTCGCGCGAAAATACCCGCCCCGGCTTCAGGGGGATGAGCTGGCGAATTTCCGCTTCCGACAACACCAGATCTCCGGCCAGCTTGATGGAAGAAATCTGGTAACGCTCGCCTTCACTGATGTTGATGGTGATATAGATGCTCTGCTTGTCCGGCGAAATGCTTACCTGCGTGGAATCCACGTTGAATTCCAGATAACCCCGGTTCATGTAGAAGGAGCGCAGCTTTTCCAGATCGGCGGAAAGTTTCTGCCGCGAATACTGGTCGCTCTTGGTGTACCAGGTCAGCCAGCCGGGCGTGGTCTGCTCGAAAACATCAAGCAGGTCTTTTTCCCGGAAGCTCTTGACGCCGACCAGATGAATATCCCGAATCTTCGCCGCGTCACCTTCAACGATATTGAAATCAATGCCCAGACGGTTGCGCTCCATCGGCGTGGTGGTAGTGGTGATCTGCACGGCGTACTTGCCGCGCGTCAGGTATTGGCGTTTCAATTCCTGCTCGGCGCGATCCAGCAGGGCGCGGTCGAAAATCTGGGTCTCGGAGAGCCCCATTTCCTTCATGGCGGTGAGGATATGGTCTTTTTCAAACTCCTTCATGCCGATGAAATCAATCCTGGCAATCGCCGGACGCTCCTGCAACACCACGACCAGCACATCGCCTTCCACCTCGATGCGCACATCCTTGAAAAAACCGGTGGCGAACAGGGTCTTGATCGCCTTTGACGCCTGTTCGTCGGTCAGGGTATCGCCTACCTTGACCGGCAGATAGGAAAACACCGTTCCGGCTTCTGTCCGCTGGATGCCCTCGACGCGAATATCCCGAATGGTGAAAGGCTCAAAAGCCTGCGCCACGCTGGCGACGAGTCCGGCAACCAGAACCCCGCAAATTTTTTTCTTCATGCACTAACCACTGAACAAAGGAGACAACCAACGATTCAAATCATTAAAAAACGCAAAAGCCATCAAAGTGACCAGCAAAGATATGCCGACTTTCTGCCAGCGCAACATGGCGTTTTCCGACAACGGGCTGCCCTTGACGACTTCGAGCGCATGATACATCAAATGCCCGCCATCCAGCACCGGAATGGGTAAAAGGTTGAAAATGCCCAGACAAAGGCTGACGATGGCCATGAACTTGAGATAAACCTCCGGCCCCAGCTTCGCCGTCTTGCCCGCATACTCGGCAATCGCCAACGGCCCGGAAAGCGCGCGCCAGGAAACTTCGCCCACCAGCATTTTGCCCATCATGGTGAGCATCAACGCCGACTGCGCCCAGGTTTCGCGCGCCGCCCGAAACGCCGCGTCCACCGGGCCGTGCCGCACAAACACATACAACCCCGGCGATTCGGATTCCACCTTCCCGGCCGCCGCCGCCGAAAGCCCAACGCCCAGACGCCCGATTTTGCCGTTCCTTGCGGGCGTCGCGGTCAAGGTCAGCCGCTGCCCTGCCCGTTCGATCAACAGCGACAAGGGTTGTTCCGGCGAACGACCAATCGTTTCGACAAGTTCCCGCCAGCGCGTCACTTCCACACCGTCAATCGCCAGTACGCGATCATCGCGCCGCAAGCCCGCCGCCGCGCCCGGAGAACCCGCCTCCACCTCGCCCAACACCGGCGGGAAGGGTAGCTGGTAAAGCTGCAAACCCAACAACGAAAATGGATCGCCCTCCCAGCCGGCTTCATTCAGCCGTCCGGTATTCAAACGGATCTGTCGCGCCAATTGCTGGCTATCCGCCACAGTCATCATGACGCTCGACTTCCTGCTGGCCTGGCGCAAGAGGCGCAGATGAAAATCCTCCAGCGTCGTCACCGCCTCGCCTTCGACGGTCAGCACCCGGTCGCCCTCCTGTATGTCCGCCGCCGCCGCGGGCGTATCCGCGAGCGGCGCGCCCAATACCGGACGCAAGGCATTGCCGCCGACCATGAACATCAGCCAGTAAATGAAAATCGCCAGCAGGAAATTGGCTATCGGCCCCGCCGCCACGATGGCGCTGCGCCGTCCGACGCCTTGCCGATTGAAGGCGCGCGGCAAATCTTCCGCCGGAATGCTTTCGCCTTCTTCCCGTTCGCGCTCATCGAGCATCCGCACATAGCCGCCCAGAGGGATGGCGCAAAGCGTCAATTCCGTCTGATCCGCGCCATAACGCCGCCGCCACAACACCCGCCCAAAGCCCACGGAAAACCGCAACACCTTGACGCCACAACGCTTCGCCATCCAGAAATGACCGAATTCATGCACGACGACCAACACGCCCAACAACAACAAAAAGGCCGCCGGATAAAGAAATAAAGCACTCACCAATGCGTTTCCCCAAAAAACAAGCGCCGGATTCTACCAGCGGCAGAGCACAAATAATGTGTCATCCTGAAACATGACCCCTGCGGGCGACGGCGGGCGTCTGCGGCAAAACCGCGCGTCAGCGCGTCATGTTCCAGGCATCCTGTAGGCATCTTGCTCTGTGTCGACGACCTCGCAGCCGCTGGGAGCATAACGGGCATGAACATTCACAATGGCGCATCTCCAAAAATCATTGTCATAACGAGGGGCGAGAATCGTGACGCCGCTGGTTCCGTCTTCTCCGGATTTCAGGTAGGCCGCCACGCTGCGTGAAGCGTCCTGACGCAACTTGGCTCTTATAACGTACAGGAGCATGGGAGGATCACAAGGGGAACTCTTGCCCACCTGCCACAAACAGACACGCTCCTCATAAGCTACTACCGTATGATAACCGGGCGGGTCAAGCATTTCGGAGGCTACCGCAGTGTGTTCCAGGCTGGCGCAGGGATAGCCTTTATCCACTGTATTGGTTCCGGGCACAGCGAGCGACGCTTCCAGATTCTTGCCATACTTGCCATCCGCGACGCAGCCCTCAATCTCGTTCCGGATCGTCAGCATTTCCTGAACGGCGCGATTGAGCTGCACCCGGACAATGTAATCCTGATACATCGGAATGGCGAATGCCGCCAGAAGACCGATGATGGCGATGACCACCATCAACTCGACCAGATTGAACCCTGACTGGATTTTTTTCATTTCAATTCCCCTCATGAGCCGGAATACGACAAAAATATCGTTGCAGCAAAACCGTATGCCGAATCAAAATCAACCATGCCACGCACACGATTACCATGATTCTAGACCATTTGGGGATCAGAAGACAGAAGACGGAAGACAGAAGACGGAAGACAGAAGACAGAAGACAGAAGACGGAAAAATTGACGACGCGCCATGCCGCAACACGGGAAAACCCCTACAATGTCGCGCTGTCGCCCACCCCGAAGGCCAGGCCTTCGCTGATCCCACTGTCTTCTGTCCTCCGTCTTCCGTCCTCTGATCCCGATGCCGCCGAATGCCCTGTCTTTTGCGTTTTACCATGCGGCCCGGATTGTGGCGGAGGTCATGGCGGGGCAAAGTCTGGCGGAGGGCAGCGTGGGACGGGTGGCGGCAGTGGCGCGTCCGGCGGTGCAGGATATGGTCTATGGCGTCCTGCGCGCCTATGGCGAAGGCGACGCCCTGCTCGCGCCCCTGTTGCGGAATCGGCCTTATCCACAGATTCGCGCGCTGTTGCTGTGCGCCGTGTATCGGCTTGCCACCTGGACGGACGCGCATACGGTGGTCGATCAGGCGGTCGAAGCGGCGGCGAAAATGGAAAAGGGACGCTACAAGGGTCTGGTCAACGCGGTATTGCGGAATTTCCTGCGTCGGCGCGAATCGCTCTACGCCGGATTGACGGCGGCGGATCGCTGGAAACATCCGGCATGGTGGGTGGAAAAGCTCCAGACGGCCTATCCCGACGCGTGGCGGGACATGGTGGAGGTCGGCAACCAGCCGCCGCCCATGAGTTTGCGGGTGAATGTCCGCCAGACCACCGTCGCGGACTATCTGGAAGCATTGCAAACAGCGGGCATGGCGGCGACGGCGTCAGGGGAATGCGGGGTGACGCTGGCGCAGCCCGTGCCCGTTGAACGCCTGCCGGGGTTTGCAGAAGGCAAGGTATCGGTGCAGGACATCGGCGCGCAACGGGCGGCGATTCTGCTTGCGCCCGCCGCGGGCAGCCGGGTGCTGGACGCCTGCGCCGCGCCGGGCGGCAAGACGGCGCATTTGCTGGAACGCTGCGATCTCGATCTGACGGCGCAGGAACTTCATCCGGCGCGATGCCAACAAATCAGGCACAATCTTAAGCGGCTGCGTTTATCCGCCCGCGTCCTTCAGGGCGACGCCTGCCGTCCCGACGCGAAAGTGATCGGCGAGGGTTTCGACGCCATCCTGGCGGATGCGCCCTGCTCGGCGAGCGGCGTGGCGCGGCGTCTGCCGGACAGCAAATGGTTGCGTCGCCCGGAAGACATCGCCCGTTTCGCCCGCCAACAGGCGAAAATGTTGAAAAGCCTGTGGACGGCGCTGCGCCCCGGCGGAAAATTGCTCTACGCGACCTGTTCGCTGTTTCCGGAGGAAAATGGCGAACAGATCCGGCGCTTTCTGGCGCAAACGCCAAACGCCCGCCTGTCGGGCGAGGAACAATGGCGCCCCGATGCCCGACACGACGGTTTTTACTATGCGCTCATGGTTTCAGAGGACTGAGGACAGAAGACAGTCAGTATGATGTACGCAAAATTTTTCGCGCCCGGCGAGCGGCGCGTTTTTTCCAACACTGCGGCGCGCGGCGACGGAAGTTTTCTGTCCTCTGTCTTCCGTCCTCTGTCTTCCGTCTTCTGTCTTCTGTCTTCTGTCTTCTGTCTTCTGTCTTCCGGCAACGTCCATGCGGCGGGCGTGGAGGCGTTGCGTCAGGAATTGACGGCGGGGGCAACGGAAGGATATGCCCTGTCGGCGGATTTCCGCGTCGATTTCAATGACCGTCTGGAAGAAGTGGTGGCGCGGGGCGTACCGCTCGTTTTTGAACTGGAATTCCGCCTGGAGCGTCCGCGCTGGTATTGGGCGGATGAAGTGATCGTCCGCAAACGCCAGACCTGGCGGCTTTCCTATCACGCCCTGACGCACCAGTACCGGCTGTCGACCGGATCGTTGCATCAATCCTTTGCCGCGCTGGAAGACGCCGTGCAGGTGTTTTCGCATGTGCGCCGCTGGTCGGTGCTGGAAGCAAATCTGAAGCCGGGAGCCAGCTACGTCGCCAACCTGCGTCTGCGTCTGGATATTTCGCAATTGCCCAAGCCTTTTCAGGTTTCCGCCTTCACCGATCGGGACTGGAATCTGGATTCCGGCTGGCAGGAGTGGAATTTTGTCGTGCCGCCGCCGACGCCGCCCGCCACGCCGGACGCTGACGCGCCGGAAACACAGGAGGCGCGATGAGGCGACCGCTGGCGACTCTGGCGACGCTGGGCGGCATTCTCGGCGTCCTTTTGTGGTTTCTCATGCTGGCGTCCACTTCGGCGGATACCCTGAGCGGGCAATATCCGCTGATTCTGGTCGCCAATCTGTTGCTGGCGCTGACCTTGCTCGCGCTGGTGGGCTGGCAGATGGGACGACTCTGGCGCGACCTGCGCGACAAGGTGTTCGGTTCGCGCCTGAAACTGCGGCTGATGCTGATGTTCGGGCTGATGGCGGTGATCCCCGGCGTGTTGATGTATGGCGTCTCGGTGCAGTTCATCACCCGCTCGATTGAAAGCTGGTTTGACGTGCGCGTGGAAAAGGCGCTGGAATCCGGTCTGAATCTGGGGCGTTCGTCGCTCGATTATTTGCAGGGTGAACTCGTGCAAAAGGCGCAGGGCATGGCGCAGGATTTGACGGCGAGCGCGGTTTCGGACAGCGCGTTGCGTTCGCGGCTGTCGCGGTTGCGCGAACAATCCGCCGTGGATTCCGCCGCCCTGTTCGCGCCCAATGGACAATTGACGGTCAGCGCCCAAAGCGATCTTTCCCGGCCCTTGCCGCCGCTACCTTCCCAAAACGAACTGAAACAGGCGCGCGCCAGCGCACAGGCATTGTCGGTCATTGACGATCTGGATACGGGGCATCTGCAATTGCGGGCGCTGATCGCCATTGCGCCGAAGAATTTTTTTGAGTCGCCGCGCATACTGCAACTGGCGCAGAACGTGCCGGAAAGTCTGAGCGTAAATGCCGAAGAGGTGCAGGCGGTGCATCGGGATTATCAGGAACTGCAACTGGCGCGCGAAGGATTGACGCGCATTTACGCGCTTTCCCTGACGCTTACCGTACTGGTAGCGCTTTTTTCCGCCTTCGCGCTGGCGTTCGTGCTGGCGCGACGGCTTTCCGCGCCGCTTTCCATTCTGGTGGAAGGCACACAGGCGGTGGCGCAGGGCGATTACTCGCCGCGTCAGGCGGTGAAAACCCACGACGAACTGGGAATGCTCACCCAATCCTTCAACCGGATGACGCGCCAACTGGACGAAGCCCGGCGCGAAGCGGAGCAACGGCGCGGCGAAGTGGAAGCGGCGCGCGCCTGGCTGGAATCCATTCTCGCCAATCTTTCCGCCGGGGTGCTGGTGTTTGACCGTCATGCCACGCTCCGCACCATCAACGCCGGAGCCGTCAACATTCTTGGCGCGCCGCTGGAGACGTTGGTCGGCCAACCCGCCGCCGAATGGAGCGGCTTTTTCACCGCGCTGGGACAGGCCATTCACGCGCATTTCGCCGACGAGTCGCGCGAATGGCAAAGGCAGTTCGAGCAGGACGAAGCCAGCGGTCAGAAAAAAATCCTGCTGTTGCGCGGCGCGCACCTGCCCGCCATGAGCGGCGGCGGGCATGTGGTGGCGTTCGACGACGTGACGCAACTGATCAACGCGCAAAGAAGCGCCGCCTGGGGCGAGGTGGCGCGGCGTCTGGCGCATGAAATCAAGAATCCGCTCACCCCCATCCAGCTTTCCGCCGAGCGTCTGCAACTGAAGCTCGCCGACCATCTGGAAGGGCGCGCGCGCGAATTGCTGGAACGCTCGACCCGAACCATCATCAACCAGGTGTTGGCGATGAAGCGCATGGTCGATGATTTCCGCGATTATTCGCAACGCTCGACGCCGCAGTTCGCCGCGCTCGACCTGAACGCGCTGATCCGCGAGGTGCTGGCGCTCTATGAGCACACGCGCATGCTCATCACAACGCAATTGGCCTCCGATCTGCCGCCGGTCATGGGCGACGCCAATCCGTTGCGCCAGGTCATTCACAATCTGTTGAGAAAAAG
>JAIRZG010000203.1 GCA_031267345.1 Zoogloeaceae bacterium | reverse complement strand
CGCGCGCTGCGCGGGTCGGAAATCGAGACGAACACTTGCGTGAGCGGCATGATGTTTTTTGTCTTCATGAGCGTGCCAAAAAGACAGAAAACTACACAATTTATGCCCGTGTGAACAGGAGGGGTCGCAACGTTATGAAAGGTAACGTAATTTTAAATCCAGCTATGCAGGATAGATGTGATTGCCCTGGGGCGCCCTCCAGGAAAGGGCGGTATCGCTGCAAATTGTTTCCGACTCACGTCACCTGAATAATTTTTTCTCACCCTCTTGTTTGTCACCGCGATGCGTATTATTGGAAGAGATCAAACAGGTTCTGAGCGCCTGATTGCCTGCGACGCAAAATGCGCCGTATCATTTACCGTTTCTCTCCTTTGATGACGGTACGCCGCCGCGCTGTTCATGTCCGACACCCTGAAAACCTTTTGCCTTGCCCTGACTGGCGCTTCCGGTCAGGCGTATGGGCTGCGTCTGCTGGAATGTCTGTTGACAGCGGGATGTCGGGTGCGGTTTTTGTATTCCGACGCGGCGCGCGTCGTCCTGCGACAGGAAATGGCGCTGGAATTGCCGGACGCGCCCGCTGCGGCAAAAGCGTGTCTGCTACGTCGCTATCCCGATTTGTCCGGCGTTCTGGAAGTCTACGCGCAGGACGACTGGTTCTCGCCGCTGGCCTCCGGCTCCAGCGCGCCGGAGGCGATGGTCATTTGTCCGTGCAGCATGGGGACGCTTGCCGGCATCGCGCAGGGATTGGCGGCAAACCTGATCGAACGCGCCGCCGATGTCGCGCTGAAAGAAGGCAAAAAGCTCATCCTCACGCCCCGCGAAACGCCGTTTTCCATCCTGCATCTGGAAAACATGCTGCGCCTTGCCCACGCGGGCGCGACCATCCTGCCGCCCAACCCCGGCTTTTACCAGCAACCGCAAAGCGTTGCCGATATGGTGGATTTTGTCGTCGCCCGCATTCTCGATCAGCTTGCCGTGCCGCATACGCTGCTGCCGCGCTGGGGCGACGCCACCTTGTCCGCATGAAATATATCGACGAATTCCGTGATGGCGAACTCGCCCGCCAGCTTGCCCGAACGATTCATGCCGAAGTCGATCCCCAACGCCGCTACCGGTTCATGGAATTTTGCGGCGGGCATACACACGCGCTTTCCCGTTACGGCCTGATCGACCTGTTGCCGCCCCAGGTTCGCATGATCCACGGCCCCGGTTGTCCGGTCTGCGTGTTGCCCGTTGGTCGCGTCGATCAGGCCATTCACATGGCGCGCGCGCATCGGGTGACGCTCTGCGCTTACGGCGATTGTCTGCGCGCGCCCGCTTCCCGTCGTTCGTCGCTGGCGCAGGCAAGGGCGGAAGGGGCGGATGTTCGCATGGTGTATTCCACGCAGGAGGCGCTGGCGCTGGCAAAACGTCAGCCGGAAAAACCGGTGGTGTTTTTTGCCATTGGTTTTGAGACCACCACGCCGCCCACGGCGGTCGCCATCGAACAGGCCGCCGCGGACGGCCTCGACAATTTTTCCGTGCTGTGTTGCCATGTGTTGACGCCCGCGGCCATCATCGGCATTCTCGACGCGCCGGAAAAACCGGAACTGGAAGGTATGATTGGACCGGCGCACGTGTCGACCATCATCGGCAGCGCGCCTTACGCGTTTGTGCCGGAACGCTACGGCAAGCCGCTGGTCATCGCCGGTTTCGAGCCGCTGGATATGTTGCAGGCCATTCTCATGCTGATACGACAGGTGAATGCCGGACGCGCCGAAGTGGAAAACGAATTCACCCGCGCCGTTTGTCAGGAAGGCAACCGCAAGGCGCAGACGCTGGTGGAAAAAATTTTCACCCGCCGTCCGTCATTCGAGTGGCGCGGTCTGGGCAGCCTGCCCGACAGCGCCTTGCGGATCAAACCCGAATACGCCTGTTTCGACGCCGAACTACGCCACCCGACGCCCTATGTTCCCGTTCCCGATCACAAGGCATGTGAATGCGCCGCCATCCTGCGCGGCGCCAGGGAACCCCGCGACTGCAAGGCGTTCGCTGCTGCCTGCACGCCGGAAACGCCCCTGGGCGCCTGCATGGTCTCCGCCGAAGGCGCTTGCGCCGCGTATTACACCTACAGACGACAGGCATCCGGGATCGGTAAAAGTTTCTGATCCCGGCTATTCGATGCAGGTCATTTCGTGCGCCCAGGCCAGCGCCTCGAAGGTGGCGAGATTGACGGTGCGGTCGGAAAGTCCCAGACGGGCGGCGCGTTGGGCGATGTCCTCCGGATTCATGCGCTCGCAGGCTTCCGCCAGTTCCAGATAGCGCGCCAACAAACCCTCGCGCTGCGTCAGGGCGGCGGAAACCGACGGCGGGATCAGGATTTTTTGCGTCAGGGTTTCCAAAGGTTCATCCATGAGCTTGTCGAGCAGGGAGAACAGGCCGGTCAAAAACAGCGCCTCCGGCGTCACCTCGGTATCCTCCGGTCGCCGCAGTCGTTCCATCAACGCCGCGCGCGCCAGCGCCTGTTCGGTCAGCGCCCATTCGTAATACCCCGGATCGCTCACCTTGAACAGTAAGAAAGACAGCCAGCGATACAGGTTGTTGCGCCCCAGAATCGTCACCGCCTGCCCCAGCGTCGTAATCTGGCGCGGCATCCCGAAAGCCGGCGTATTGACATAGCGCAGCAGCCGATACGACAGCACCGGATCCTGCTGCAATTCCTGCGTCAGCCAGCGCGTTTCCTCGTCTTTACGCAAGCCGTTCAACAGTTGCACAATCCGCAAACGGTTTGCCGCGTCTTTTGCTGCCTTGCCCGCTTCACGATTATTGATGAACGCGCCCTGAAAGAGGTCAAACCCCAGGCGATAACACGCCTTGAAATCGTCCGGCGTCGCCAGACCACAGGCCATCAGACGCAGGGACGGCTCCTGACGCGCGTGAGCAACCAGACCGTTCAGCGCGTCCGTCGCCGCGTCCGTGGCGAATTCCGACCAGTCCAGTTGAATGAAATCCAGACCGGATTTGAGCTGCTGCCAGGACGATTCCGTCGTCGCCATGTCCGCTGTCCATTGTCCCTGCCACCTCAAGCCGATCCGCGTCCCCTGCGCGCGCAAGGTTTCGATGTCCGCCTTCATCTTTGTCAACGCTTCGCCTTGCGGCAAGGCTTCGCCCGCTTCCAAATGCAGCGCCAACGCCACATTGGCTTTGGGCAAACCCGCCAACATGGAATGCGCCAGCGAAATCGGCGCAACCCCCAACAACGCCAGACGTTCGCCCAAAAAGGATTCCAGTTGCAAATCCGCCAGATGCTGCAACAACACCTCATCATAAAACCGCCGCACCCGCGCCCGCTTTTCCATGATGCGCGATTGCAAGCTCTGCGGATGGCTAAATTCATAACCCACGATTTTCTGATCGCGCCCCAGCAGGGCTTCGCGGCAAACAAACGCGGGCAACCCGGCTTCCGCCGCCGCTTGCGCTTGAACCTCCTGAACCGGCGGCGCGGGCGGCGCGACAGACGCCGCTTTCCTGCGTTCCGGCATCTGCGTCGTCGCCGCAGGCAAACGTTCTTCCTGCGCCCTGCCAAACAAATTGTGGAAAAATTCCATTATTTTTCCCCGTTCATCATGTTTTGTCAGTAGCATGAATTTTCCTTGCATCTTCTCTTTAAATCAATGAATCAATGTCCTTGCGAACAATAATCGCGCGGATGTGTTCGTCATGGAAAACATGGACGACGCCTGCTTTCTCCTCCCCCCCCCCCTGAACCCGAAGACCAGGCAGTTGAGGAGTTTGGCGCGGCTTCCTCGCGCTTCAGGATCTGCTGGAATATTGCGCGTCTTTCAGAACACTACAGGAGATGGAAAAACAAGACCGTGACAGAAGGTTGTGGGTAAATCCCAGCCTTCAAGGAGAGGGCGTAAACCGCATCCCACGCCAACGGATGTCAATGTTTTATGCGCGCAGGCAGCGGGGAGTGGAGCGTGACCCCCATGATCACGCTGGAAAAGAGCGCAAGGCGACCACCGTATGTCCGATGGTTTCGCCGCGCTGGTGGGCGGCAAGCGCCTGTTGCGGGTCGAGTTGGTCGGGCGCAAGAAGCTGTTCGATTTCAAGGGCGCGTTTGCCGGAATCCGCCAGATTTACCGACGCAAACACTTCGGCAAGACGCGCGGCGCGATAAAAGTGATAGGGGCCGAGGCCGTCGCGTTGTTGGGCGAGGTGACCGGGAATCATCTCGTCGGGATCGGTCTGGATTTTCCAGCCGTAGGTGAAAATTTCGGAACGATACCCCGCGAGTTCGCCCATTTTTTCAAACACGGCAAGCGGAATGCGTCCGCCGATGAGCGACAGCACCGAGCCGTCGGGGCACAGAAAATCTTTTGCCTGCGTGAGCGCGACATAGTGCAGCGCCAGCAGGTTTTTGCGTAGCAGGTCGGGGATGGCTTCCGCGCGCGGCGGCATGTGACCGGAACTCAAACGCGCCGTGGCAAGGTCGGCGGCAGCGGCAACGGGGACGTTGGGCAGGTTTTCGTAAATCAGATCGTAGCGCGGACGCGCCGTCGCCAGCGGTTGCAGCAAATCGCCAGAACCGGCATTCAGCGCGATGCGGGCCGGATCGCGCAAATTGGCACGAATATTGGCGGCGGCGGCGGCAACCACGTCTTCATGCACATCGGTGATGCCGATGTCAGTAGCGTCGAGAATTTCAATGGCCGCCAGCGCGTCCAGCCCGACGCCCGAGCCAATGCTGCAAAAAGCGGGTTTTGCGCCTTCCCTTTGCCGGATGAGCTTGAACGCGGGTGTGGCGATGGTTGCCACCCAATCGCTCAAAATCTCGTCAATGTTGGGTAAAAAACTGTGTTCGGTGACTTCGATGGCAAGGATTGCATTCAGACGTTCTGGCGCGGCGGAAAGTTTTAAATATCGGGAAGTGGAGATGTGCATGGGGAATGGGAAAAAGGGTTATTTATGAGGTTGTTTTGCCCGGATGAAAATCTCCTTGCGGGACGAATTTTTAATAGTGCGTTCTTCAACCTCGAATATCCTGGGGTTTGCTTTAACCAGACTGGAAAGTTTTGCAAATCCATAGAGCCGTGGATCGAAATCCGAACGGAGCTTGGTCAAATGGTTGCCGAATGCGCCCAGATCCGCCCAACCCGTATCATCGGAAGATTGTTCCAGCGCATTGGAAATAAGTCCCAAAGGAAGCGGCTTTTTGGGAGAAGGGCTTTCAGTTTTTTTGGATCGGGCTACATTGTTTTTTGTTTTTTGAGGTTCTGACGCGGTTTCGTCAGGAATGGATTCTGTAGCAGGAGGGGTGGATTGCAAAACCTCTGTAAAGATGAATTTATGACAAGCCTTGATGAAGGCGGAAGGCGTTTTTTCTTCCCCGAAACCCAGCACCGTCAAGCCTTCTTCGCGGATGCGTATTGCCAGGCTGGTAAAATCGCTGTCGCTGGTGATCAGACAAAAACCGTCAAATCTGCGGGTGTACAGCAAATCCATTGCGTCAATTATCATGGCGCTGTCGGTTGCGTTTTTTCCTGTGGTGTAAGCGTATTGCTGGACAGGTTTTATTGCATTTACATGCAGAAATCCTTTCCACGCAGCAAGATAGGGCGATGTAAAATCGCCATAGATCCTTTTGACCGTAGCTTCGCCAAAACGGGTTATCTCGGACAGAATGGCCTCAATACAATTGGCGGATGCGTTGTCGGCATCAATCAGTACCGCCAGCCGCATATTTGATTCTTCGGATGCGGTTTTTGCGCCCAGTCCTGGTGAAGTCATTTCTTTTTTATTCCTTTGCGATTGAAAGAACGTCATTTCCTTGAGGGCGCTTCAGACAATCGTCATTCCCGCTTGCGTGGGAATGACGATTGTCGTTTTTTCGTGCGGGACGTTTTTTCCTGAGCCACGCGGATTTTAACCCAAAGCTTGATCAAAATCCGCAATCAAATCCCGCGCGTCCTCGATGCCAACGGAAACGCGCACCAGATCCGGCGTGATGCCGGCGGCGCGCTGGGCTTTTTCGTCCAGTTGGGCGTGGGTGGAAGAA
Source organism: Zoogloeaceae bacterium (assembly GCA_031267345.1). Taxonomy (GTDB): domain Bacteria; phylum Pseudomonadota; class Gammaproteobacteria; order Burkholderiales; family Rhodocyclaceae; genus Azovibrio. The sequence continues at coordinate 17,522 of JAIRZG010000203.1, read as the reverse complement.
GCTGGATGCAGTACGCCGGTGCGGGCGTCGCCGACATGCACGACCAGCGCCGCCACTTTCAGCTTTTGCGCGAAACGACGGATGGCGGGAATGCCGCCCTTGATGCCGAACGTCAGAATGCCGCTGCCGTTTTCGTGCTCGAAAAATTGCTGGATGCGTTTTTTACTCTTGGGGTCAAGGCCGGGATAATTTACCCAGCTTACTTCCCGGTGTCCGGCGAGGAAGCGGGTGAGCGCCCGCGCGTTTTCGCCGTGGCGCGGCATTCTCAAATGCAGGGTTTCCAGACCGAGATTGAACAAAATGGCGTTCATGGGATTCAGACAGGCGCCAAAGTCGCGCAAAAACTGGGCGCGCGCCTTGAAAAGGAAAGGCGATTGCGGAAATTTTTGCGTGTAAATAACGTCGTTATAAGTCGGGTCGGGACTGGTGAATTCCGGGAACAGGCCGTTTGTCCAGTCGAAATTGCCGCCGTCAATGACCACGCCGCCAATGCTGGTGGCGTGACCGTCGATATATTTCGAGGCGGAATGGGTGATGATATTCGCGCCGTGTTTGAAGGGCTGGCAGAGAAAGGGCGTTGCCAGCGTGTTATCGACGATGAAAGGGATGCTGTGCTTGCGGGCAAGGCGGGAGAGTTTGTCGAAATCGAGAAGGGTCAGGCCGGGGTTGCCGATGGTTTCGCCAAAAAGGATGCGGGTTTCCGGGCGGAAGAGTTTTTCAATCTCGCGCGTCGGCGCGTCCGGCTCAAAAAAAGTGGTGGTGACGCCAAACTTTTTAAGCGTGGAATTCAACAGCGTAAACGTGCCGCCATAGAGGGTGGAAGCGGAAAGAATATGGTCGCCCGCGCGCACGATGCTGGCGATGGCGAGCAGGGTCGCCGCCTGACCGGAAGCCGTCGCCACCGCGCCTGCGCCGCCTTCGAGCAGGTTGATTTTCGTTTCAAACCCCGTCACCGTTGGGTTGCCGGTGCGCGTATATTTGTAACCGAACTCCTGTAAGGTCATCACCCGGTTAACCTGAACGATGTCCTCGTATTTATAGGTGGCGCCCTGAACAATTGGCAGAATGCGCGACTCGCCCACCTTGGGACTATACCCGGCCTGTATGCACAGGGTGGCGAGCTTCAGCGGCGCGGGCGCTTGCGCGAATTCGACGGCGGATTTTTTGACCGTCTTGCGGGGTTTCTTGGCAACCGATTTGGGCATGGCAACACCGAATGTATGAAAAAAACGCATAAGAGGATACGCGATTGTATATATCAGGAATAGAATAATTTGTTTGGTTTATAGAATGGATACTTATTAAGGCGTGTTCACACTATTGCAAGCATTCAACGATCAGCGCGAACTGAATAAAGCCCAACCCCAGCGCCCATTGGCGCGTTTCATCCCCCGCGCAGGCGCGATCCATGTGCAGATGAACAGGGCGCGCGCCTGGTCGGGCGAGCGCGAAAACGCCTTGGCCGTTCGATCATTCGTGGCAAACCGATGAATTTTGCCGTTCCCTCCGCCACGGATTTACCAATGGACTGGAGGCCGTTTTTTAACGTCCCCGTACCGTCCGGAGACGCCTTGATCGAGGCGCCGTCCAGCTTGTAGGTTGCCGGGATTCTGGTAGGCTCTCATTCCTTTTTATCTTGATCGGAAAACGCATCATGCCCCTGTCCGCCGCTCTTCCCGTTACGATGTATCGCAAGGATTACGCCCCGCCGCGCTGGCAGGTGGGGCAGGTCGATCTGGATGTGGATTTTCAGACGACGGACGATAAAACCTACGCCTTGATAACGGCGCGGATTGAATTTATGCGCGCAGGGCAGGATGACGCGCCGCTGGCGCTGGATGGCGAGGAACTGGAAACCCTGCGCGTCGAAGTCGATGGCGCGGCGCATCCGTATGAAATCGCCGCCGATACGCTCACCCTGCGCGATCTGCCGTCACGTTTCGTCCTCACCACCTGTGTGCGTATTGAACCGGACGCCAATACCCATCTTTCCGGCCTGTACCGTTCGCAAAGCGGCTATTTCACCCAGTGCGAGGCGCAGGGCTTTCGGCGCGTCACCTGGTTTCCGGATCGCCCCGATGTCATGGCGACCTATCGTGTGACCCTTCATGCCGACAAGGCGCGCTTTCCCGTTCTCCTGAGTAACGGTAATCCGGAAGCGGCGGGCGACGAGGCGGGCGGACGGCATTATGCCGTCTGGCGCGATCCGTTCAAAAAACCCTGCTATCTCTTTGCGCTGGTCGCCGCGCAACTGGATGTCCTGCGCGAACCTTTTGTCACCGCCAGCGGACGCGCGGTGCAACTGGCGGTGTATGTGGAACCCGGCAAACTCGACCAGTGCGTTCATGCGATGAACGCGCTGAAAAAGGCCTTGCGCTGGGATGAGCGTCGCTTCGGGCTGGAATGCGACCTCGATCAGTACATGATCGTCGCCGTCAGCGATTTCAACATGGGCGCGATGGAAAACAAGGGACTCAACATCTTCAATGCCAAATACGTGCTGGCGCGTCCCGATGTGGCGACCGACGCCGACTTTGAAAGTATAGACCGGGTGGTGGCGCACGAATGCTTTCACAACTGGACGGGCAACCGCGTCACCTGCCGCGACTGGTTCCAGTTGTCGCTGAAGGAAGGATTGACCGTGTTCCGCGATCAGGAATTCGGCGCGGATACGCATGACAGAAGCGTTGTCCGTATCCGCGAAGTCCGGAGCCTCTACGCCATCCAGTTCCCCGAAGACGCCGGCCCGATGGCGCATCCGGTGCGTCCCGACGCCTACATGGAAATCAACAATTTTTATACGCCCACCGTCTACGAAAAAGGCGCGGAAGTCGTCCGCATGATCGAAACCCTGATCGGACGCGACGCTTTTCGCGTCGGCATGGACGAATACTTTAAACGCCACGATGGACAAGCCGTCACCTGCGACGATTTTGTCGCCGCCATGCAGGCCGCCTCCGGCTTCGATTTCGGGCAATTCATGCGCTGGTACGACCACCCCGGCACCCCCGAAGTCACGGCGATCGGTGTGCATGACGCCGCCCTTCGCCGCTACACGCTCACCCTGACGCAGGACAATCCCAAGGCCGCCGCCCTGTTGGGCGACGCCGCCGCGCCGCAACTCATTCCGGTGCGCGCCGCCCTGTTTTCCGCTACGGGCGTATTGCTGCCGGAAACGGAGCGCGTCTTGCTGTTGCGGCAAAGGCGCCAACCCTTCGTTTTTGAAAATGTGACGCCGCCGCCCATCCCTTCGCTCCTGCGCGATTTTTCCGCGCCCGTGCGCCTGGAATTTGCCTGGACGACAAGCGAACTCGCTTGTCTGCTCGCGCATGAAACCGACCCCTTCGCCGCCTGGGAAGCCGGACAGCGCCTCGCCGCCCATATCCTGCTCGCCGCTGACGCGGTCTCCGGCATTGACCCCGAAGGCTTCATCGAAGCGGCGCGGCGGTTGTTGAACACGCACGCCCAACGGGGCGACGCCTTTGTCGCCGAGGTCCTGACCCTGCCCGGCGAAAGTACGCTGATGGAAAAAATTGCGGGCGAAGTCGACCCCGACGCCCTCAGAGCCGCCCGCGACGCGCTGCGTCTGGCGCTGGCGCAACATCTGGAAGCCGAATTTTTCGTGCTTTACACCGAACTTGCCGACAAACTTGCCGCTGAATGCGCCCGACCTCCCGCCACATCCGTCATCATCGGACAACGCGCCTTGAAGAACCTTTGCCTCGGCTATCTGCTGGAACTCGATACGCCACGCTACCGCAGTCTGGCCTATCGACAATTCGAGACCGCCGCCAACATGACCGACCAGTTCGCCGCCCTCGCGGCGCTGACCAATGTCAAGGCCGCCGTTTGTCCGGAGCGCGAACAGGCGTTGACGCAATTTTACGCCCGCTGGCGACACGAGCCGCTGGTGGTCGACAAATGGTTGTCCGTGCAGGCGAGCAGCCGCCGTCCCGACACATTGGCGCAGGTTGCGGCGCTTACTCGTCATCCGGCCTTCAATCGCGCCAATCCCAACAAGATTTACGCCCTGCTGCGCGTCTTCGCCAGCAACCTTGCGGCCTTTCACGCCGCCGACGGCGCGGGCTACCGCTTTCTCGCCGAAGAAATCAAAACCATAGACGCAAAAAATCCCCAAATCGCCGCCCGTCTCGCCCGCGCCTTCGACCGCTGGAAAAAATTCGACGCCGAACGCCAAAATCATGCCCGCGCCGCGCTGGAATCCCTGCGCCAACATCCCGGCCTCTCCAGGGACGTGCGCGAGATCATCCTCCTTGCGTGTCCGGACACCCCTTGCGAGCAGTGATGTGCGGAGTGCCCGCTAACGGCAAATCCTGCTCCGGGCGCCAACCCCTGCGGCAAGAATACGCAAGGCATTGTCCTGAAGGTCACACCTTACCCGGTAATTCCGGCACAAGGCGGATTGATGATCTCCACGCCCGTATGTACGCACTCGAAATATCACTGGCTTGCGCTTCCCGCCCGTCCTGGAGGGGAGGAAGAGGATGGGGGAAAACCCGTCATCTGGCGCGCCAGTGTCGCGTACAGGGGGGCGCTGATGAGGCGCGAGATGCCGGAAGACAGCAGCGTGACCACCATCAGGGCGATCACGAGATCGTAGCCATCCACCATTTCCATGACAATCAGAAAAGAGGTCATGGGCGCCTGCGTGGCGGCGGCGAGGAAGCCCGCCATGCACAGGGCCAGCACCATGCCGGGCATGGCGCTCTGGTCGAGCAGCGACGCGAGCGTATGTCCCATCCCCGCGCCGATGGCGAGCGAAGGCGCGAAAATGCCGCCCGGCAGACCGGAAAAATAGGCCGCCAGCGTCGCCGCAAACTTGGCGGGCGCAAAATACCAAGGCAGATGACCTTCGGCTTCCAGAAGCGCCTGCGTTTGTTCCAGACCGCTGCCATAGACCGCGCCGTCCGTGACCGCGCCCAGGCTGGCGACAAGCAGGCCGCAGGTCGCCACAAAAACAAGCGGATGTTTCCGGCGCAAGTCGCCCAACGCGCCGCGCCAGTCGCCCGCGCCTTCGATCATCATGCGCGAAAACAGTCCACCGGAAAGCCCGCAAGCGAGGATAGCCAGCGCCACCGCCACAAGCTGATCGCCCTCTCCGGCAATGATCGGCACCGCACCAAAATAATTGCCGCCGCCGCCTTTCATGGCCTGCGCGGTCACGCCCGCCAGCACAATGGCGGTGATAATCAGGCCGGACATGCGCGCTTCCACGCCCCGGCTCATTTCCTCGATGGCGAACATGACGCCCGCCAGCGGCGCGTTGAACGCCGCCGCAATTCCCGCCGCGCCGCCCGCCACCAGCAGATGACTGCGCTGAATCCGCAGGGCGGCAGGCAAAAGATGATGAATGGCGTTCATCAGCGAAGCGCCCACCTGCACGGTCGGCCCTTCCCGTCCCAGCGAAAAGCCGCAGCCTACGGCGCTCGCCCCGACCAGAATCTTGCCGACGATGATGCGTATGGACAGCAAGGGTCGCCACGCGCTTTTTTCTTCCACATGACCCACCGTCTGCGCGCGCTGGATTTCCACCAGCGTCTGCGGGATGCCGCTGCCTTCCGACCCGACAAAATAACGGCGCGTCAGCCACACGCACAACACGCCGCCCAACGGCGTGACGAGGAACGGCAACCACCAGAACTGTCGCGCCCCGCGCATGAAATAATGCGTCAGCCCCGTTGAAAGCTCGGCAAACAACACCGCCAGCAACCCCACGCCCACCGCCCCGCCCCAAAACACCAGCCGTCCCAGCCAGATTCGGGAATCAACAGCACGACGCAGCAAGAAAGCGCGCAGGTTCATGGAGGATAGAGGTCAGGGATCAGGGATCCGCGCAGTGTAAACCATGACGCTTGAAACGAACGGAATAATCCATGCAATGCTTGACATCCTATGTCCATTGCGCTATGCTGTGTTCGTCGTACGTTTTCAAGGCTTTTTCACATGAAGGAGGGGAAGATGGATTCGTTACAGGAACGGATAGAAGGTCTGGACGCGCTGATTGGCGCGCGTCTGGGCGGCGCCACGGTCAATTTGCAGCCCATTCCGGGCGAGGTTCCGGTGGTTCAGGCGGTCATCGGCGGGCGGGACGAGTTGCCGATTTTCGTGACCGCTGCGGATGAGCAGATTCTGTGCATCTGCTATCTCTGGACGGAAGCGGAAATCGTGCCGGAAAAACGTCTGGAATTGCTGGAACTGTTGCTGAATCTGAACCCTTCCATTCCGCTTTCCTCGTTCGGGCGGGTGGATGATCGCTACGTGCTGTTTGGCGCGTTGTCGCGCGACGCCCGCGTTGATGACATCGCCGACGATGTGGCAACCTTGAGCGACAACGCGCTGGACGCGCTGAATGCGCTTTCCGGTTATTTGTTATAAAAGGAGTTGAATCATGAATGTCATTGCAAAAATCGTAACCCTGTTGCGCGGCAGCGCCCGCGAGCTTGGCGAAAGCATTGTCGACGCCAACGGCGCCCGCATTTACGAACAGGAAATCGTTGACGCCCGCGCCGCGATCGTCCAGGCCAAGAGTGAACTGACTGGCGTGATGGCGAAGGAAATGCAGAGCGCCCGCGAAATCGAGCGCATCCATACGGAAATCAACCGTCTGGAAAAGCTGGCGGTAGAGGCTCTGGACAAGGAAAAGCCGGAACTGGCGGAAGAAGTCGCGGGCAAGGTCGCGGAGCAGGAAATCGAACTGGAAGGGCAAACGCAGTCGCACGCGAATTACGCCTTGCAGGTCAGTCGCCTGAAAGACCTCATCAAGTCTTCCGAGAGCACAATCCGCGAACACGAGCGCGAGGTGCAGATCGCCAAAACGACGGAAAACGTCTACAAGGCCACGCAGTCGATTTCGGAAAGCATTGGCGCTTCCGGCTCGAAGCTGGTCAGCGCCAAAGAGTCACTGGAGCGCATCAAGAAGCGGCATGAGGATTTGAGCGACCGCATGGCGGCTGCCGAAACGCTGGATAAGGAATTCGGCATCAAGGCGCTGGAAGCCAGGCTGACGGAAGCGGGCATTGGCGAGGACGCGCACCGCAAGGCGAAAGTATTGGAGCGCATTCGCGCCCGACATGACGCTGCGGCGGCAGCGACCACGACGACGGCGCCGACAGCATGAGCGCCAGTAAACCCATACGTTGGCAAAGCTCGGACAAGGCGCTGAAGGCGGTGCAGGTGGCGTTTGATGTGGAAGCCGCCGTGCTCGAAGCGATACGTTGCGCCGCTTTTGAAAATGACGTATCGTCTTCGGAACAGATTCGCCGGATTCTGGGTCTGGCGACCGCGCGCCGTCCCATACGCCCGCGCCTGACCGTCTCGCTTACGCCGGATGATTACGTTCTTCTGGGTCGGCGTTACGGACTGCCGCCAGCGGAACGTCTGGCAATCAAGGGACACGTGACGCAGGAATTGATCGAATTCGCTGATCAGGCGCATGAAAAGGGGGCCACCGAATGACCGCGCGAGGCTTGCCGCATGGAATCTTTGCCGCCCTGTTCGTCGGCCTGATGTGTGTGCTGCCTGCGTACAGCCATGCCGAAACGGAAGCTGAAGCGCCCTCTGCCCAAAGCTTGAGCGAGCAAAACCCGCAAGACGCAGAGGCGCAATTTGCGCTGGGGGAGGCTTATGTCAAGGAAAACAATCCGGCAGAAGCCGTAAAGTGGTACAGACGGGCTGCCGAACAAGGCCATGCCGAGGCGCAATTCAAGTTGGGGTTTTTTGGGGCTTTACGTAGTCTTCCAGTAGATACGACAGAAGTTGTCAAATGGCTGACACGTTCCGCAGAGCAGGGGCATACCGTGGCGGCATTGTCATTGGGGTTTTCTTCTCTTTTTGACAACCCTTTTTTGGGCAGCAAGGCCAACCATGTGGAAGCCCTGAAATGGCTAAAGCCGCTCGCCGAACAGGGGAACGCAGAAGCCCAATTTGCGTTGGGAGGGTTCATCTATCGCCATGACATAATTAAAAATTCAAATGTCGTACAGGATTTGGAGGAAAGCCGGAAATGGTTGCGGCGGGCCGCCGAGCAAGGACACGCCAGCGCCCAGTTGTTTTTAGGAATAATGTACATCAAGGGTGAAGAGGTTAAGGCGGACAAGGTGGAAGGGATCAGATTAGTCCGCCTGGCGGCTGAACAGGGATATGCCAACGCGCAGGGGCATCTGGGGCAGCTTTATGCCAAAGGCGATGGTGTGCCGCAAGATTTTGCAGAAGCCATCAAATGGTATAGACAAGGCGCTTTCGGAGGAGACCCCCATACTCAAACCTCTTTAGGGAAAGCCTATGCGGCGGGCGAGGGGGCGCCACAAGATATGGCGGAAGCCGCAAACTGGTTTCGTTTGGCGGCAGAGAAGGAAAATGAAGAAGCACAATACCTGCTGGGACTGGCCTACCTGAAAGGCGTAGGTGTGGAACAAAACCAGGAGACGGCGTTGGAATGGCTGAAAAAATCCGCAGAACAGAAACATGAGGCCGCACAAGAAGCATTACGCGACCTTGAGCAAAGACCTGGGCAATGAACATCTGACTGACCGCGCAAAGGAAAAATCATGGAATTTCTCGCCACTCTCTTGAGTTATCCGACGCTCATCTACACCATCCTGCTGGGTGTGGTGCTGGTCTACTGGATTCTGGCGGTGATCGGTCTGGTGGATGTGGAAAGCGGCGGCGGCGAGGTGGACGTCGATGTGGACGTGGATGTCGACGTCGACGCGAATGTCGATGTCGGCGCGGATTCCCATCATGGCCCGCTGGATGGCGAAGCGCATGTCAGTACACTGGCGGGTTATCTGGTGGCGATGGGGCTGAATGGCGTGCCGTTTTCCGTGGTGGTCAGTCTGGTGACGCTGTTTGCGTGGATACTCAGCGCGCTTGCCGCGATCTGGATTCTGCCCTATGTGCCGACCAGCGTTCTGCGTTTCGTGGTCGGCTCCGGCGTGCTGGTCGGCGCGTTCTTGCTGGCCTTGCCGCCCGCCGCCGCGCTGGTGCGGCCTTTACGCAAGGTTTTCGTCACCCACAACGCCATTTCCAATACCGCGCTGGTCGGCATGACCTGCAAGGTGCTGACCGGCACGGTGGATGAAAAATTCGGTCGCGCCGAAGTGCCGAGCCGGGGCGCGGGCTATCATATCCGCGTCGTGGCGGAAACGCCGAACCATCTGGTTCGCGGCTCCGTCGCGCGGATTGTCGACTATGACGAAACGACGATGATTTATCGCATTCAGGAGGCCTTTTAATGACGTAGACATTCACCTCCCCTCTCTCGCCCCTTGCGGAGCGCCTCCTCCCACAAGGGGAGAAGGCAGCGGGTCTCGACGAAGCGAAGCGACGACAAAAGCAGCGTCGCGCATGATTTGCGGCATGGATTAACAAATTACGTCTGTTTTCGTTTTTCCACTTCATTCGATTGTCGGTTTTTTAAAAAGGAAATTCCAAATGAGTCAATCCCTGATACTCGCCGTTATTGTCATCGGCATTCTCGCCCTGTTTCTTTTCGGGCTGTTCGCCATGTTCTCGCGCTTTTACCGCAAGGTGGAGCAGGGTTACGCCATGATCGTGAACACCACGAAGAGCGAGCCGGACGTGACCTTTACCGGACGCATGGTCTACCCCATCATCCACAAGGCGGAGATGATGGATATCGCGTTGAAAACCATCGAAATCGAGCGCACCGGCAATGACGGCCTGATTTGTCAGGACAACATCCGCGCCGACATCAAGGTGACGTTTTTCGTGCGCGTCAATAAAACCGCCGAAGACGTGTTGCGCGTGGCGCAGGGCATCGGCTGCGCCCGCGCCTCCAGCCAGGAGACGCTGGAGAACCTGTTCTCTGCCAAATTCTCCGAAGCCCTGAAAACCGTCGGCAAGTCGATGGATTTTGTCGAACTCTACCGGGCGCGCGACCACTTCCGCGACGAAATCATCCGCCAGATTGGCGACGATCTTTCCGGTTACATCCTCACCGACGCCGCCATCGACTACCTCGAGCAAACGCCGCTCGCCAAGCTCGACCCCAGCAACATTCTCGACGCGCAGGGCATCAAGAAGATTACCGACCTCACCGCTGTGGAACACGTCCGCACCAACGAATTCCGGCGCAATGAGGAAATGCAGATCAAGAAAAAGGACGTGGAAACCCGCGAGGCCATCCTTGAACTCGAACGTCAGCAGTCGGACGCCGAATATAAGCAACAGCGCGAAGTCGCTTCGGTGAAGGCGCGCGAAGAAGCCGAAGCCAAACGCATACAGGCCGAAGAACACACCAAGGCGGAACTCGCCCGCTTGCAAGCCGAGCAATCCATCTCCGTGCAACAGGAAAACGTCAGCCGCGAAAAGGAAGTGGCGGAAAATAACCGTAAACGCGCCGTGGCGATTGAAGAAGAAAAAGTCACCCGCGCCCGCCAACTGGAAATCGTCGACCGCGAAAAAGAAGTCACCCTGCAACAAATCGACCGTGACCGCGCCGTTGAAGTGCAAAAGAAGGCCATTGCCGATGTGATCCGCGAGCGCGTCATCGTCGAGCGCACCGTCGCCGAACAGGAAGAAGCCATCAAGGAAGTCCGCGTCGTCGCTGAAGCCGACCGTCTGAAAAAAGCGACCATCGTCACCGCCGAAGGCGAATCGGAAGAAAAACTCATCAAGGACACCAAAGACGCCGAAGCGCAGGAACGCCGCGCCCGCTTCAAGGCTGCCGAAGAAATCACCCTTGCCGAAGCCCGCCTCAAAGTGGCGGAAAAAGCGGCAGAAGGCAAAAAGCGCGAAGCCGAAGGCATTGAAGCCATTGCCGCGGCGCCGGGGCTGGCGAATGCCAAGGTGCTGCTGGTCACGGCGGACGCGAAAGAGAAACAGGGATTGGTCGACGCCCGCGTGAAAATCGCCGCTGCCGAAGCGGTCGAAAAATACGGTCACGCCGAAGCCGAAGCCCTGCAAGCCAAATTCTTTGCCGAAGCCGAAGGCAGCGAAAAAAAGGGGTTGGCAGAGGTCAAGGTAAGAGCCGCCGACGCAGACGCCATCACCCGTGTGGGCGAAGCCGAAGCGGGCGTCATCGAAATTCGCTTTGCCGCCGAAGCCAAGGGTTTGAGGGAAAAATTCGAGGCCATGAAGTCCATGAGCGACGATACCCGCGCCCACGAAGAATTCCGCATGAAGCTGGAACGCGCCCATACCGAAACCCTGAAGGCCATCGACGCCCAAACCGGCATCGCCCGCGAACAGGCCGAAGTGCTCGGCACGGCGCTCGCCAAGGCCAACATCGACATTGTGGGTGGCGAGGGCGATTACTTTGAACGCTTCGTCAATGCCCTGGCGGTCGGCAAAGGCATCGATGGCGCGATCAGCAAGAGCAATACCCTGAAAGTCGGTCTGCGCGACCATCTCTCCGGCGAACGTGACCTGGTGGAAGATTTCCGCAGCATTTTAGGCGCCTTGGGCGATGCTTCCGGTAGCGTACAAAACCTCACGGTTTCCGCGTTGCTGGGAAAGGTGATGAAAGAGGGCAACGACAGCCAGAAAGCCGCGCTGCAAACTTTGCTGGAAGGGGTCAAGAAGTAAGAAATGTGGGGCGACCTTTGCGGTCGCCCTGATTTTTACCAAAGACAAGGGTCTGATTTGAGGAGATTCATCATGGTCGAAGGCAAGTTGATTTCATCCAAAAGAAGCAAGCTTTATATAAAAGCGGTGTGTATCATTCTTGCTGTTTTCTCCGTGTACGCCTTCTACATGACCAGACTGGATGCTTTTATTTATGCCACATTATTTTTTGTGATTGTTGTGATTCTTCTTTTTCTAAACTTCGGGAAATTAGCGGATGAAGTTTATGATTGCGGAGATTCTCTGTTAGTCAAGATGGGCGGGAAAAGTGAAGAAGTATCACTCGCAAACATACAGAAAATAGATTCCGCCAAAGGAGCCAATCACATTGTGATTTCTTTGACAGAACCGGGAAAATTTGGCAGCAAATTCGTTTTTTTTACGCCTGATTTACATAAGCCGTCCGTCTTGGGTTTGTTCCAAAAGCATCCGCTTGCCGAAGACCTGATGCGTCGCGCCAAGTCTGCCTCCTCCCGCGCGCGCGAAGGCAATGGAACGATGAAAACCCTTTTCTGCCCCTGCGCACCGAAAACAACCTTCGAGCGCGTAGGGCGGAATGCGCTTCATCATTCCGCCGACCATTTTTCCGGCGCAATGCGCCGCATTTTACAGGAGACGCAAAATGAGCCTTATGGATGCTGAAAAAACCGCCCGCATCAACCGGGAGCAACGTTTGCAAATATTGCAGGAGATTGCTCATTCCAGAGGAGGGGTCTGTTTATCAAATGAATATATAAACAGTTTCCAAGAAAAAATGCTTTGGGAATGCGCAGCAGGCCACCGCTGGCAGGCGACAGCATTCAGCATTATGACCCAAGGTTCATGGTGTAAGCAATGTTATTACCAAAGCCTGCGCCTGGGAATTGAATATTTCCATAATGAAGCTGCAAAACATGGAGGGAAATGCCTGTCGCCAAGTTATAACACGGTGAATCAATATCTCAAATGGCAATGTGCGCAGGGGCATGTTTGGCATGCATCTGCAAGACATGTGTTGGGAGGCACATGGTGCCCCCATTGCGTACATGACAACATGCGGCTTGGCATTGAGAAAATGCGCCAATTCGCTCAATCACGGAACGGGGAATGCTGCTCGGATCATTATGTCAATTCAGGCTTGCCGCTGCGTTGGCGTTGCGCCAATAAACATGACTTCTTGATGACGTATGACAATGCCAAGGCCGGCCACTGGTGTCCTCATTGCGCCAAAGCCGAACGCGATGCCAAACGTCTGCAAATGATGCGTACAATTGCCGTTGAGAGAGGCGGGCTTTGCTTGTCGGATGAATATTTTGGATCACGAGAAAAATTGCTTTGGCAATGCCATCTCGGACACACCTGGTACGCTATGCCGGTCTCGGTAAAGAGTGGAACCTGGTGTCCAGAGTGCGCCTATCTTAATTTATGCGAAAACGATGAAAGCCGCAGCAAATATCTGGTAACGCGTCACAATAATCCGGGTATCCATTTTGGATGATTGGCAAGCAATACAATCAAAGAAAGCGCAAGATGAAAAAACTGTATTGCCACTGCGGTGGTGGAAAAGGCAAAAGCCTCGAACGCCATACTTTGAGCGAAGGCTTGAGCGCGAAAGCCTGTCCGGAGTGTCAGGCGGTTGTGCTATTGCTGGAGGATTATCAAGAATGGCGCGAACGTCATTTTTCCGACTCGTTCGCCGCCGTGGAACCCGCCGCCGTTCCCGGACAGGAAAAACCTTCCAAAGCGCACGTCTGTCCGCAATGCGGCTGCTTCATGCAGCGTTACCGCACGGGCGACGCCGCCAGTTTCTGGCTGGATTATTGCCCCGCATGCCATCTGTTCTGGCTGGATGCAGGCGAATGGGCATTGCTCGAACAAAGCGGCCTCGCGCTCTATCTCGACACCCTGCTGACAGAACGCTGGCAACATTCGATCCAGTCACGCAAAACTCTTTCCTGGCGCGACGAACTGCTGCAAAAACGCTTCGGCGAAGAGACTTTGAACGAAATCCGGCGCATTCAAAGCTGGCTGCGTCCGCATCCCAAAAAAAGGGACATCCTTGCCTTTCTTGGCGAAAACCTTTGATCTTGCGCCAAACTGTCCGTTGCCTGAACGGTGTCCGTTGGCAAAATGGGCGCGTCGGGCGCCTTGGCGAGTATGGCAAGCGCGTCTTCCGCGCTGGTCGCGGCGGCGATTTCTTTCCGTTTCGCCATGTAAAGCATTTGTTCCTGCATCAACAAGCTGTTAGCAAGAAATCAGCAGCAGGGGTTCAACTGGAGTTGGTTTTACGATGAACGACGAAGAAGACGAAGCGTTAATCCTCATTGAAGATACATGCATTCCACTGGAATTGCGTGAACACGCCGCGCGTTTCAAGACCATTGTCCGCTATGCCGGTTTCTACGGGGCAAATATTGTGCTATTTGCCGAAGATGGCGAAGTAATTGATATTTGCTCGCTTACAAACTAAATTAACTCCTGGAAAATCGCCATGACCAATCCCGCCCAGACGCCTGACGTTACCGAAGCCCTCGTTGCCGATAGCGGCAGTTATGAACTGCTGAAAAAACGACTCATCGGCCAGGGCGCAAAATTGCAGCAAAAGACGGCGGCCTTGAATGCGGCGCGGCTCTCCGAGTTCGGGCGCGAGACGCAATCGTTGGTTTTGCGCACCCGCGCGCGCACGGAAAATAATTGCGTTCCCCGCGACTTGACGCGCATCGGGGATTGGTTGTTGTTTGGCTATAACGTATTCATCGGGCTGAAAAAAGAAACCGCTGTCAGCGATGTGTTCGCGCTGTATCGTTTTCGTGATGACGCGGAAAATGTCGATGAACTGGAAGCCGTGCCGCTCGCAGGAACCTTTCTCGAAGACGCGCGTTTTCTTGCTGATTTTCGCGAGCTTTATACTTATTATAAACAGGCGAATCTGACGCAATTGCGCGTACATCAGCATCAACTTTTCGCCGCATTTCAGATTGGCGAAAAAATTGGCGACTTACGAGTATTCCGCTGGTCACTGGAAAAGAATGGCGCGTTAAGCTATATCGACAACCGTGGTGAGCGCGAAATGGCCTTGCCGCCGACGCATGATTTTGAATGGATCGCCACCACACGCGAGCAGCATGTGGGCGGGCGGCATCCGCATGTCAATATTCTCGATACCGTATTTGTCGAAACCGTCGGCGGCGATTTGACGGTCAAAATCGAAAATAATACCGAAACCGGATTGGGTGTATATGCCGAGTCGGTCGAGGACAAAAATCAGTCGCTGGCGGATGCCGCGATTGCCTATGCGAAACTGGGGTCGCTGATTTTGCTTAAAATACGTCCTTATCGAGAAAAAGAGGAACGTTATCTCGTTTTCAATGCCCGCACCAACAGCGTGACGCGCATTGACGCCATCGGGCAGTCCTGTGTGCAATTGCCGGAAGATCACGGCATTATTTTCCCCGGCGGTTATTATCTGCAATCGGGTGAATATAAAGCCTTTGATTTGCCTGTCGCGCTCATTTCCACGCTGCGTTTCAAACGCATGATGCGTTCCCCGAATGGCGAGGATGTGCTGTATGTGTTTTATCAACCGGGCGGCGGCGTTTATGCGCTCTTTTCCTATAACCTGATCGAGAAGACGCTCTCCGCGCCCATTGTCTGCAATGGCTACGCGCGTTTTGAAGACGGGCGGATGCTGGTGTTTATGGCGGACAACCCGGAGCCGACGCGCAATCATCCAATGCAGCTTTGGCAAACGCCATTTTTCAGCGACGAGCATGTCCATCAGACGCAGACGACGGGCGGCTTTTTCGGGCGTATCGGCAACCCGGAACTGGTGCGCGGCATTGCCGAACTGACCGCCATTGCTCGCGCCGTGCGCGAACAAACGCCAACGCGCGCCGCCTATGAGGAAATCATCCGCCAGTGTGGGCGGGCGCTGGACGCCTTTTTCTGGCTGGATTCGGAAGAAGCGGGCGCGCTGGACGCCGACCTGCGCGGCATTGTCGAAGCGGCGAAAAACACCCTCGACGAATTCGAGAAGGTGGAAAGCATCCGCCGGGATACCCGCCGCGCCATTGATGAAGCCGAAAGCCACCAGCGCGAATTGCTCACCGACATCGCCAGCAGCCTGTGGCAAAAGCCGGAGGATTTTGTCCGCGCGCTCGAAGGCTTGCGCACGGAGCGCGGCAAACTGCAAATGCTGACGGAACTGCGCTATGCCGATGGCGCGCGCATTGAGTTACTGGATGTCGCGCTCGCCGCCGAGGAGACGCGCGTTGGCGAAAAGGCGCTTATCTTTCTCGGCGCGGAAAAAGCCTTTGACGGCACACGGCAGGAACTTGTCCGTGTCGCCGCGCGTCTGCCGCAGACAGCGACCAGCGAGGACATCGCCCGCATTCTGGCGGATCTGGATGCGACCGCCGCCGGACTGGATGTATTGACCGGGCAAATCGGCAATCTCCCCGGCGGCGACGCCGTTGTCCGCACCCGCATTCTCGACGCCATCTCCGGCGTGTATGCCGAAATCAACCGCCTGCGCGCCGAAGCCAGGAATCGCCGCCGTTCGCTTTCCGCCACCGAGGCTGCCGCCGAATTCGGGGCGCAATTCAAGCTCTTCGGACAATCGCTGGAAAACGCGCTCGAACTCGCCGACACGCCGGAAAAGTGCGATGACGCGCTCACCCGATTGCTCACGCAACTCGAAGAAATGGAAGGCCGCTTCGCCGGGCAGGAAGCATTCCTGCCCGACATCGCCATCCAGCGCGAGCGCGTGTATGAATCGCTGCTGGCGCGACGACAAACCTTGCTGGACGCGCAAAGCCGCCGCGCCCGCGCCATTGCCGACGCCGCCGCGCGCATTCTGGATGGCATTCCCCGGCGCGTCGCGCAATTTGCCGAACTCGCGCAACTGCACAGCTATTTCGCCTCCGACCCGCTGATCGGCAAACTGCGTCAGCAGATTGCCGATTTGCGCAAACTGGGCGACGGCGTGGGCGCGGACGACCTCGATACCCGCCTGAAAACCGCCCGCGACCAGGCCATCCGCACGGTGCGCGATCAGGGCGAACTGGTTTCCACCGACGGCAACACTTTGCGCTTCGGGCGTCACGCCTTCACCATCAGCCGCCAGTCGCTCGATCTCACCCTCGTGCCGCGCGAAGGCGCATTGCATTTTCACTTGAGCGGCACGGATTATTACGCGCCGCTGGCAAATGACGGTGAAGCGGAACGGCTCGCCGCCCTGCGTCCGTGGTGGGATCAATTGCTGCTCTCCGAAACCCCCGATTTCTACCGTGCCGAATACCTCGCCGGTAGTCTGCTGGACGCGGTGATTGCCGGAGAAGCCGACCTCAACTGGCGGGAATTGCGAACCCTGGTCGCGGGCGAGGCCGCGCCGCTTCTGGAAAAAGTGCGTCAGTGGTCTGCCAGTCGCTATCAGGAAGGCTACCAGAAAGGCGTGCATGATGTGGATGCCGCTCGCATCCTCGCCGCGCTCGTCAACATGCAGGCCGCCGCCGGATTGCTCTCCTACGGGCCGGATGCGCGCGCGCTCGCCTTGCTCTACTGGCATTACGGCGCAACGGAGGCGCAGCGCGTTTCGTTGACGCGCCAGGCGCTTTCCGTCCTCAACATCCGCGCCCGTTTCGGCGCGCGCGACAGCCTGAAACGGTTGGAAAAAACCCTTGCCGCCACGCTGCTTGATTTTGCTCCGACCTTCGATTTCGACGCTGCCAAAGAGGGGCTGGCGCATCAAGCCGCCCGTTATCTGATTCGTCAGCTTGCGGCGGCGCAAAACGGCGAAACATGGGTGATGGCGAGCGTTGCCGACGATCTGGCCACAACGCTGCGACAGGAACTCGATGCCGCCGGTCTGTGGGCGGACTGGCAGCGCGACCTTGCCGCCGCCACGCCCATTGAACGTTGGCGGCTCGCGCGCGACT
>JAIRZG010000062.1 GCA_031267345.1 Zoogloeaceae bacterium | reverse complement strand
AGCCCGGGGATTATCTGGACGCCTGGCTGGAACATCTTTGCCTCAACGCCTGGGCGCAGAAAAATGGATACGGCGTCGCGCCAAAAACCTGCCATGTCGCGCTTGACGCGACCTTTGTCTTTGCGCCCGTCGGGCAACCGCGGGATGTGCTGGCAGACTGGCTGGCGGCGTGGCGGCAGGGGCAGGCGGCGCTCTTGCCTTTTTATCCGCAAACCGCCTGGGCATGGACGCGGGAAAACGAAGGCAAGGCGCGCGCCGTCTGGCAAGGCGGCGATTACAGCGACAGGCCGCCCGAAAAGGATGACTGGTGGGCGCTGGCCTTGCGCGGACAGATCGATGACCCGCTGGGCGCGGAATTCGCGCATTGGCGGACGCGGTTGTTAACACCGTTGCAAGAACATCTGCAAGCGGAAGGAGACGCGCCATGAACGCGGCGCGGCGCGGCGGATTGCAGGTCTGGGCGTGGCTTTCCATTGCGGCGGCGCTCGTCACCATCGCCCTGAAAACCTGGGCCTGGCATGTCAGCGGCTCGGTGGGGCTGTTGTCGGACGCGCTCGAATCGCTGGTCAATCTCGCCGGCGCGATCATGACCCTGTGGATGCTTACGATTGCCGCCAGACCTGCGGATGCAAAACACGCTTATGGGCACAGCAAGGCCGAATATTTCGCCAGCGGTTTTGAGGGCGCGTTGATTCTGCTGGCGGCGTTGGGCATAGGCTGGGCGGCGATACAGCGGTTTTTGCATCCGGCGCCGCTCATGGCGGTGAACGCGGGATTGCTGGCCTCCGGCTTTGCCGCGCTGATCAATTTCCTGGTTGCGCGCGTACTCCTGCGCGAAGGAAAAAAGCATCACGCTATCGCGCTGGAAGCGGACGCGCGACATCTGTTGACCGATGTGTGGACTTCGGTCGGCGTTATTGCGGGCGTCGCGGCGGCGGCGTTTTCCGGCGGGTTGTGGCTGGATCCGCTCCTCGCCCTGCTCGTCGCCCTGCATATCCTGTGGGCGGGCGGGCGGCTGCTTTACCGTTCGGTCGCCGGTCTCATGGACAGCGCCCTGCCGCGCGAAGAACAGGCGCGAATTGAGGCCATCCTGAAAACCTGGCGCGGACAAGGCATCGAGTTCCACGCCCTTCTGACGCGCGAAGCCGCTTCCCGCGTGTTCATCTCCCTGCATGTGCTGACGCCGGGCGCGTGGAGCGTTCAGAAAGGACACGATCTGGCGGAACGGATTGAAGCCGACATCCGCCGCGCCATCCCGCGCGCGCATGTCATCACCCACCTCGAACCCATCGAAGACCCGGCTTCGCAGGAAGACCTGACGCTGGATCGCTCCACGCCATGAACGTCGGGCTGGATGCGCTTGCCTGCCCGCTTTCCGGCGGCAAAACCCTGATCGAAGCCTCGGCAGGCACGGGCAAGACATTTTCCATTTGCGTATTGGTGTTGCGCCTTGTGCTGGAACAGCAACGCGCCATCGGCGAAATCCTGATCCTCACCTTTACCCGCGCCGCAACCGCCGAATTAAAGGAACGGGTGCGGAAGCGACTGCTGGAGACGCTGGAATTCCTGGAAGACGGCAAACATGCCGATGACCTTTTCATTCCTCCCCTGATTGCCGCGCTTGAGGAAAAAGGCCAAAGCCGCGCCGGAATGCAGGCCTGCCTGCGTCGCGCCCTGCTCACCTTTGATGAAGCCGCCATTTTCACCCTGCATGGCTTTTGCCAGCGCGTCCTTGCCGACACGCCCTTTGCCGCAGGTCAACCCTTCATACAGGAATTTGCCAGCGCGGAAAGCGGCAATGACCTTCTGTTGCGGGAAAGCATTGCCGATTACTGGCGGCGGACGATGGCGCAGGGTCATCTCGCGCCCGCGTTGCTGGCGGGTCTGGCGGCGGAAAAATTCAGTCCAGATACGCTCTTTCGCCTTGCCCGTCGCGCCCTGCAAAAACCGCTGGCGCGCGCGCGCTGGCCGGAGATGGCGCGCGGGTCGGAAGCGGCGTTTGCCGAAGCATATACGGCTGCCCGCGAATGCTGGCAGGACAAGCGCGATGAAATTGTCGGCCTGCTGGAAGCCGCATGCGCGCAAGGCGTCCTGAACCGGCAGAGTTTCCGGCCGGGATCCCCGACGCGCTGGGCGGAAGAATGGGCGGGCTGGTTCTCTGACCGCGACGCGGCGCTATCGGACAACATGAAAAAGTTTCGCCAAAACTTTTTGGCGGCCAAAACAAACAAAGACCACACGCCGCCCGCGCATACGTTTTTCAATCTGGTGGAAACGCTATGCCAGCGCGACGCCGGGCGACAAGCCTGGCGGGAAGGCGAACGGCTCGCCCTGTACCGGAATTTTCTCGCAGCCCTGCCGGATGACCTTGCCGCGCGCAAGCGTCGTCTGCGGCAGGTGGATTTTGACGACATGCTGATGAATCTCGACCGCGCCCTGGGCGACGCGCAGCGCGGCGCGCAATTGGCGGCGCGGTTGCGACAAAGCTATCCGGTCGCCCTGATCGACGAATTTCAGGATACCGACCCGCTGCAAGCGCGTATTTTCGGGCGCATTTACAGCGCGGAAGACAACGATACCGCGCTGTTTCTGGTGGGCGACCCCAAACAGGCGATTTTCAGTTTCCGGATGGCGGATTTGCACACGTATCTAGCGGCGCGAAAAACAGTGGATCGCCGCTATTCCCTGGACAACAACCAGCGTTCCGCGTCCGGCGTATTGACTGGCCTGAATGCCCTGTTCTCCGCCAATCCTTGCGCCTTCATGTTGGACAACCTGACCTTTTCACGCGCCGAACGCGGCGAAAAACCCTTGCCGGATTTCGTGGAGGACAGCTCCCCCGCGCCGAAATCCTGGCGGCTTTGGCGGCTGCCTGCGGACGCCAACGGCGAAATCCTGAATAAAGAGAGCGCAAGGCAACGGGCGGCGCAAGCCACGGCGGAAGAAATCGCCCGTCTCCTGAACGCGGCGAGGCAAGGGCGGATTCGCATTGAGGACGCGCCGCTGACCGCGCGCAACATGGCGGTGCTGGTGCGCACCCACAAGCAGGGCAGTCTGATGAAGCGGGCATTGGCTGCCGTGGGCTTGCAGGCGGCGGAATTGACGCAGGCCAGCGTTTTCGCCAGCACAGAGGCGCAAGAGGTGAACGTGCTGCTCCATGCCTTGCTGCTGCCGCAGGATACGCGCCGGATCAAGGCGGCGCTGGCGACCACGTTGCTCGGCTGGACAGCGACGGAGATCGCCGCGCTGGACGACGACGCGCATTACGCCGAACTCGACGACGCCTTGCAACATTTTCAGCAGGGACGGCGGCTGTGGCAGGAGAAGGGCGTACTCGCCGCGCTTGCCGCCCTGACGCGCCGATACGCGCTCAATACCCGTCTGCTCAAGCTGCCGGAAGGCGAACGGCGACAGACCAATGTGCTGCACCTGTTCGGGTTGCTGCATCAGGCCGCCCGCGCGGCGCGCGAACCGGAGCAGCTCATGCGCTGGTACGCCGCCCGCCTCGCGGAACCGTCGGCGGATGAAGCCAGTCTGTTGCGGCTGGAATCCGAACGCGATCTGGTCCGGATCGTCACCATCCACAAGGCCAAGGGACTGGAATTTGATGTGGTGTTCTGTCCCTTTCTCTGGGAAGGCGGCAAGCCGAAAAACGACCCGGTGCCGGGTTGTCTCTACCATGACGCGGCGGGCGAGTTCGTTATCGATTATCGCCCCGACGCGCAGGAAGACGGAAAAAAACGCCGCGATCTCGAACAGGCGGCGGAAAGTCTGCGCCTTTTTTATGTGGCGCTGACCCGTCCGGTGCATCGCTGCTATCTGATCTGGGGCGCGTACAAAAGCAAAAACAGCGAGATCGAAAGCCGCAAAAGCCTGCTGAACTGGCTGGTCGCGGGGAAAGAGTACGCGCCGCAAGACTGGCTGGCGGGCGATAAAAACAGCCTGCCCACGACAGAAGACCTTGCCGCCGCCTGGCAAAGGCTGGCGCAGGAGATGGACGCCGACCTTGTCGAACTGCCCGCGCCGGGACAGCAGCGTTATCGCCCGCCGACGGCGGTCGCGCCGCAATACGCCGCGCTGTGCGCCGAGCGTCGACTTTCTTCCGGCTGGCGCATGGACAGTTTTTCCGGCTTGTTGCGCGGCGCGCGCTGGAGCGGCGAAGAACGCGATCCGGATCAGTGCGCGCAGAGCGAAGCGGCGGACGATAACGCCGATCTGCCGCCGCTTGCCGCCGATGACCCGCTGCTCTTCCCGCGCGGGTCACGCGCCGGAGATTGCATTCACGCCCTGTTTGAGCGCATCGACTTCACGGACGCAACGAGCTTTGCGCCCGTCGCCGCCGCCGCTTTGCAACAGCATCCGCAGCAGGGCGACATCGCGCCGGAGCGTCTTGCCGCCATGCTTTGCCGCTTGGCGCGCGAGACATTGTCCGTGCCTTTGCCCCTGCCCGATGGCGCGATTTGCCTGTATCAATTGTCACGCCCGCAACGCCTGACGGAATTCGCCTTTCATCTGCCCGCGCGAAAACTTGATCCGAAATCGCTGCAAAACCTGATGGCCGCGCATGGCGAACCGCTGCCGCAGCTTGCCGCCGCGCCGCTTTCCGGCTATCTCAAAGGCTATATCGATCTGGTGTTCGCGCACCAGGGACGCTACTACGTGCTCGACTGGAAAAGCAATCACCTGGGCTTTCGCCCCGAAGACTACGCCGCGCCCGCCCTGAAACAGACCATGACCGCCCACGCCTACACCCTGCAAGCCCGTCTCTACCTGCTGGCCCTGCACCGCTACCTGAAATTCCGCCTGCCCGACTACGATCCTGCCCGCCACCTGGGCGGCGCCTGCTACCTGTTCCTCCGCGCCCTGAAACCGGAATGGCAAACCCAAAATCCTGCCGGCATCGTCCTGCTCAAGCCGGAATGGGGACAGTTACAGGCGCTGGAACAACTCTTGATCTGATGCCTGCGCCTTGTCCTGAATACTGGAGGTTGGCAGGAATCACAGTAGCTGCGCTTGCTTCGCTACGTGTTCCGTCCCGTTCGATTTCATCCCATCCCGTAGCTGGTCTTTATACCGGGCGTAAGCTACGCCTGCGGAAAGTGATCGAATCTCCTCAATGTCAGAAGTCCAGTCCATGCGCCATACCCTGCACAGTCTGGCGCGCGCCACGCCGAAAACACGGGCGGAAATCCGCGCGTTGCGACAGGTCGGCGGGGTTTGCACGACACATAACGCGCGCTAATGAAACGTTACAGCGTCAACAAAAGCACCCTCATCAAATGGCAGAACCGCGAAGATACGGAAGACCGCTCACACCGGGCGCATACCCTGCACACTACGCTTTCCTCAGCCTGGATTTCCTGAAGCGTTTGCGGGCAGCCTGTCCTGTCCGGATCAGAACCCTCCTGATGGACAATGGCGCGCAATTCACGCACCGCTTCACCACTCAAGGAAAGCAGGCTTCGGGTGTGTATGTCTTTGATCGAGCTTGCGCCAGCGCCTACATCAGACACAGGGCGTTTGTCCTGCGCTCATGGCATAAAGTGTAATATTCATGTAACATCTTGCACAAATCTGGAAACGATGTAATCTACCAAGTTTTCAAGGGCAGGAACAAGAAGAAAGGTTCATGGAGGGGTACAAGTGCTTCGTTTTCTTCTTTTCGTAGTCAGCGTGATGGCGACCAGCGCAAGCGCTGCCGGGGACGCTCGGGTTACGGGGCGGGCCATGTCGAGGGCGGTTACATGAACGGCTACATGATTTCCATCGTCGGCATCTTCATGATTTTCCTCTAATGATTCGATTACGTCCGGCGACTATCGGTCGCCGACACAAACACCACGGAACCCCCGGCAAATGCTGGGGGTTTTCTTTTGTGCACTATCGGAGGCAATCGGGGGTACTCGAAGAAATTGACGGTATCGGTGACGGTATCGCCGAGGAGACGATTTTGTTTTGTTTTGCGATACCGTCAGGTGGAAACCTCTTGCGGTATCGTTTTCGGGCTGGAAGCCCCGTATCTCGCGGGCGCTACCAGATAGTAGTTGTGACGGTATCAGGAGATAAAATGCTTACAGACGCCAAACTGCGCGGGTTGAGACCGGCGGAAAAGAAGTACAAGGTGAGTGACCGCGACGGGATGTACGTGGTTGTTTTGAAAACTGGCGTGATTTCGTTTCGGTACGATTACCGGCACGACGGGCTTCGCAAAACTTTTTCCATCGGGGTGTATGGGGAAATAGGGCTTGCAGAAGCGCGAGAACGCTTGATTGAGGCCAAGCGCATGATTATGAGCGGGGTATCACCTTCCGTAGAGAAGCAACGAATAAGGCGGCAGCAGCGCAATCGGAAAACACTGGAATTCTTCTGTTGCACTTGGCTGGAAAAATACCAAATGGCAGAAAGCACAAGAAACATGCGGAAGAGCATTATTGACAGGGACATTCTGCCAGCCTTCGGAACCCGCGTGCCGGATGACATCACAACGGAAGACGTGCGCTCACTCTGCGACAAAATCGTGGCGCGGGACGCACCGGCGACGGCAGTGCATGTGCGGGAAATCATCCAGCAGATATTTGCTTTCCACATTGAGCGCGGCGCGACTTTCACGAATCCGGCCACTGCTATTCGCCCATCTTCCATCGCTACCTTCAAGCCCAAGGACAGGGCGCTGTCGCCGCTGGAAATCGGCGTGGCGTTCCGGCTCTTGGAGCGGGTAGCTACCCTGCCAACGCTGCGGCTGGCGCTGCGCCTCATCCTGCTGACGATGGTGCGGAAGGGCGAACTCATCAAGGCGACATGGGACGAAGTGAATTTTGAGGCGGCGACCTGGACGATACCCAAGGAACGCATGAAAGCCCGTCGCTCGCATGTGATCTACCTCTCACGGCAGGCGCTGGACATCATGATTGCGCTGAAAACCTGCGCCGGTGGATCGCCCTACCTGCTGCCCTCTCGCTACGAAGCCGACCAGCCCATTTCAAACGCCACCCTGAATCGGGTGATAGACGTTGTGGCGACACGGGCAAAAAAGGAAGACCTGCCGCTGGAAGCCTTCACCGTGCACGACCTGCGGCGTACTGCATCCACGCTGTTGCACGAAGCCGATTACAACAGCGACTGGATCGAGAAATGCCTCGCCCATGAACAGAAGGGCATTCGAGCGGTGTACAACAAGGCGGAATATGCGGTACAGCGGCGGGAAATGTTGCAAGAGTGGGCAGATATGGTGGAAGGCTTCATCAAGGGCGCAACCATCATCCCGATCCGGCGCGCAGCCTGATCGGGACGAAGGCAGCGATTACCCGACCACGCGCAGGCTTCTGACGGGTCGGGTTTTGCGCTGTTTGACATCGGGGCGGTGCTTCGCTTCCTGAAGCGTCGTCCCCGCGTCCTTACGCTTTTTCAGCCACTCCTGCACTTCGTCGAAATCCCATGCGGGGGTGCGGGGCGTCAGGTAGAAACGGCGGGGGAAATCCCCGCGTTGTTCCAGATCGTAGACGGTGGAGTCTGCGAGAGGGACGATCTGGCGCAGTTCCTCACGGCGGATGGCTCGTTTCATGCGTCACCCTTCATAAAAACAATCCAGTGCGTACCCGTTTGCTTGGGTTGCTTGTTGCCGAAAAGAGGCGGCATGTCACATAGCGCGAGTACGTTGGACACGGGGATTCATGCCGCCTCCTGCGGGTATCCGTCGTGCAGGCGACCATCCAGTTCACGACCGTAACCACCGCGCTGATTTTTTGCCGTACCCCACTGTTTAAACAAAAATGGTGTGTCTACCGCCGCACACTGGTCGCGCAGCGAGCGTACCCAGTCTGGATGCATCGGGCGGGCTTGCGCACCGGATTCGCCCCCGACGATTAACCAGTCGATTTTTTGCAGTGCATTTGTCCCGTCGTAAATGCAGTCAGGGTTTGCGAACATTCCCACAAAGCTAATGTCGCCAAGCAACGGCTCCATGCTCAACCATCGCACCTTGGCGTGGAGGTTGAGCAACTTCGGAATATCCCGGTCAGCTTCATCCTGATTGCAGACCGTGATGCCCAACCAGACGTTTTCCCATGGCCATTGTCCTGTACCGCATTTTTCGTCTGGCGGTAGTGCTCCAACCGCTTCCGCAATCATCCTGTCGGCGTTGCCGATGCGCTTGGTGAGTAGCAGCCAATCAAGATTTGGCGTTTTTCTGATGAGGACAAACAGGTCAGTGCGCCACGATTCCGGCACAGCATTATCGAAGACATCCCCCAGCGACGCGCAGAAAACCCGGTAGCGGATGCCCTTGCGCGCCGCCTCGTCGTTCCATGCCAGCGGGGTTTTCCAGTTCGCGGAGGAACTGCGCTTGCGTGTGCAACTTTTGCCCCAGTTCGTCACCCCAAAACGTCTTCCCCAACTTTCGGCGTAGCAATGGTCGCAGCCGTGGCTGACCTTTTGGCAGCCGTACCACGGGTTGAAGGTGTGATGCGCCCAAGCGATTTTGGTGTTTGCGCCCATCACTCGCCTCTCATGTCAGGAACAACATCGGCATCTTCGGCAAGACCAAGCATGGCAATTGCCAATTCCTCTACGTTAGCCCAATGGAGTTTGCTCATCACGCCACCTCCAAGTCCAGAACCACCACATCGCCCCAATACTCCGACTGGGCTAGATCGGCTTTTTCGACTTCCAGCAGTGCGCCGCCGGGTTCGTTTTCGGGGGCGTAGGCGTACACGTCCAGTTCTGGGGGGAAGGCTTGCAAAGCCTTGATCAGTTCTTGCGCTTTCATGGTTAACTCCTTGGCGTGGTTAATCGGCTTTGAATATCCAGCAGCGGATGCTGGAAGGTTTTGAGGTTTGCATACCGGAGGTTCGGCGCTCGTTGTATTTGCCGTTGATGGCGGAGGACACCACCACGTTTGCATCGATAAACTTCCGGCGTCTGCTGGTTTTCAGATACTTTTTCAAGTCGTGCAGATCGGGGATTTGTTGGCGGTGTTCGGCGGCGATTTCAACGAAGTGGTTGAGATTGACGGCAATCAGTTTCGGGTCGCGGGAATGGTTCAGGCGCGGCTCGTAGCGCTCATCGTCATCGTCTGCGCCGACGCCGTTCAGGTAGTCGTAGGCTTCCCAGAAGCGTTCGACAATCACATGATCGCGGGCGAGTTCGCGTTCGCGCTCGACGGCAAGCCGGGTGATCATCTGCGCGGCTTCCTGCCGCTGGCTCTGCGTGATGGGCGTAACCTGTTGCAGGGCGCTGACCAGAATCATGATCTGGGCGTAATTTTTTTGAATGCGCTGGTTTTTTACGCCCGCCTGTTTCAGCGCCTGCTCGATATTCTGTTGCTGCGTTTCGATCAGCGCCAGCACTTTGGCTTCCAGCAGCACGGACTTGATGAGAAAGCCGGAAACCTCTTTCACCGCCATGCGCCCGATTTCCAGCGCCGCTTCCCTCCCCTCTTCGCTCTGGCGGGACTTGTCGAACATCAAATGCACGATCCGCTCCATGATCGGCGTGGACGCCTGCACCGGCGTATTCTGGCTGATGACCAGCGCGGCGCGGAATTGCGGGTCGTAGGTGTCGTTGCCGGAGCTTTTTACGCCGGTGGTGCGTAGGCTGCCGCCGTTGTACAGCGATTTCAGGCTGTCCCAATGGAAGGGCGACGGGGCGCGCCCACGACTCGAATCGCTGTCGTTGTCGCGGTCGGATTCAATCAGCACCACCGGCAGGTTGGAGACCTGCGCCATTGAACGCAGAAAGCCGATGTGCGAGGCTTTCATCGGGTCGAAGCCTTCGTAGGCGGCGCGACCGAAGAGTTTCCAGAGCAACTCAATCAGCGTGGTCTTGCCGCTGCCGGGTTCGCCGACGATTTCCAGAAAAGGGAAAGATTCAAAACGGTCGCGGATTTGCTCGGCGAATAGCGAACCCATCCAATACGCCAGCGCAATCACGCCCTTTGCGCCAAAGCACAAATAAAACCTGTCGAACCATTCCGATTTGTACGCCTTCAAATCCTGATTGATTTCCAGCTTGTTGAGGCGGGAGAGGGTTTTAATCGAGAGCTTGCCGATCTCGAAATAATCCTCTTCGTTTTGCTCAATCACCCGCCCTTCGGAGATGGCGATGTTGTTGAAGACATAGGCTTTATGCGCGATGGAATAGCCGATGTAATCAATGGTTTTCACCGACTTGATGTTGAACGTCCAGCGTTTCAACAACGAATCCAGTTGCCCCGATGAACCTGCCCAAATACCGCCGGGAGCGATGTGCAATAACCGCTTTTTGAATTCAGTCGAAGACGAAAGCTGACCTGCCGTAAAAGTGTTTTTGATGCCCTGCGCGTCATGTGGAAAATCCACGCGAAAGTAATACCACGCCTCATCGGTGGTTTTCTCCTTGATGTAATACAACGGCGCGGGCAGGCAGTTGCAGATTTCATTCACCGCAGACGCGCGTTCCAATGCCTTTTCGCGCAATTCCGCGTCGGTGATGGCGCGGCCTTCGCCCTCGATGTCCTGCGCCGCCTTGTTCATCTTGTCGAGATCAAGCTTCCACCAGTAAATGCGGTTGTCGAACTCAAAGGCAAAACTCGACCAGCCGTGCCGCCGGTACATCAGCAACGCCTTTTCGGTCGGCGACTTCGCAATCAGCAGGCTGCCTTGATAGCGGTATTCTTCCAGGTTTGCGGCGTTCAATTTGTCGAGTTGGTGGCAATCGTTCCAGTCGCGCTTTCTGCCGCCGACCGCGGGAGACAGCGCGCAGGAAACTTCCCAGTCCTCCTTGGCGCTGCGTTCGATATGTTTCCGGGTGAACGACTTTCCGGCGGCGTCGCCATCCAGCGCCCAGACCAGCTTCGGGCGTTTCCTGCCGTTCGCCGCGCATTGTTCGGCAAGAAACGCCAGCGCCTTGCCGGGATAGTTGTTGCAAGACAGCGCCGCTACCGCCGGAATGTCGTGGTGCAGGAGCGCGATGGCGTCGAAGATGCCTTCCACGATCCAGAGTTCATCGCTGGCGGGAAGGCTGGGCGGCTGCCACCACATCCCGGCGTAATGCCCCCTGAAATTGGCCTTCCGCGAACCGAAGCGCCCCGGCTTGTCGATGATGCGTTCCCACGTCGCATCGCCGCCGAGGCAGAACCGCACCACGGCGGAACCCTCACCGATCTTTGCGTCCCAGAAACTGTCCTGCGTGTACAGCCCTTTGATTTTTTCGAGGTCGAAGCCGCGTCCATCGCGCAGGTAGGCATCGGCGGCGGCATGGGGGTTGCTCTTCGTGACCGGATGGCGCGTCGACCACGATTCAAACAGGTCGGGGTAAAGCTCCTTGATATGGAATTCCTGCCCGCACTTGTTCAGGCGACCGCAGCGCAGCACCC
Organism: Zoogloeaceae bacterium; assembly: GCA_031267345.1. GTDB lineage: Bacteria > Pseudomonadota > Gammaproteobacteria > Burkholderiales > Rhodocyclaceae > Azovibrio. The sequence goes on along the minus strand of JAIRZG010000062.1, from coordinate 171 downwards.
AGGGATGTTCACGACTGGTAAACAGTTCCTTTTTGCCGCAGGCGGGACAAACGCCCTGGCGGAGAAAGTCGCCCGCTTCCTTGAAGGCGTAGTCCGCCAGCAGGCGCGGCAGGAGCGCCGCGTAGAGTTTGAAGTTCATGATTTCACCCCGCTTTCCATGAGCGCCGCGCT
>JAIRZG010000048.1 GCA_031267345.1 Zoogloeaceae bacterium | reverse complement strand
GGTTTCATTTTCATTGTCATGCTCTCCGTCTGAATTATTTTGGGGATGATGCGTCAAGCGCATCGGCGAAGATTGTCAACGCGCGCGGCCTGCCATGTGCTGATTGAGATCAAACAGGAAGACACAACCACCGGAAAAAACGCGGACGTTCTTCAGTCCGCGCCAAAAAAACAGGCGGCGGGTTGGGGCTTGCCATACAGCCAGCCCTGGGCATAGTCGATGTCGAGCGTCGCCAGCAGTCGGGCTTCGTCTTCGCTTTCCACGCCTTCGGCCAGTACGCCCACGCCAAGGGCGCGCAGATGGGCAATCGTGGCTTTCAGATCGCGCAACACCTGCGCGGGATCGCGCTTCACGCTACGGACGACGGTAATGCACAATTTGATGAAATCCGGACGCAGGACTTCTATGGCCTGTAGATCGGCAAAGCCGCAGCCGGTATCATCAAGCGCCAGGCGCGCGCCGCCCGCGCGCAGTTCCGCAATCAGGGGCAGCAAGGAACGGGCGTTGTTCAACGGCAGATGCTCGGTGAGTTCCACCACAATGCCCGGACGCGCCAGGACGCGGCGCAGCTTTTCATCGGTAAGACTCAAGGCGGAAAGATTGATCGAAAGCCATTGATGCGCGGGCAGACGTTCGACCCATCGCAACGCCTGCCAGGCACAGACGATTTCCAGTTCGCGGGATTGCCCCATGCGCGCCGCCACGCCAAAAAGCTGATCCGCCTGTTCCACCAGACTGCCTTCCGGGCCGCGCGTCAGCGCCTCAAAACCCAAAAGCGGGGCATCCGGAAAACCGACGACAGGCTGCAAAAAAGTACGCGTCGTATGATGCGCCAATACCTGCTGCAAGGCGCGTTCAGCCGCTACGTCCTCCGGCGGCGACGCTTTTTCGGCCAAGGCAGGCAGCGTTTCCACGTCGGGATGACCCGGCAACAAAGCGACATGGAGACGCGCAAAAGCAGCCGTGGCGCTGCCAAAAACCTGCTTCGCCAGTTCCATGCCCAGTTGGGTGGCGGCGAGATGGATGGCAGTCTGCTTTTCCGCCTGCGCGTCCGCCGCGCGCGCCGGACTTTGATAACGCGCGCCCCACGCCCCGCGCGGTAAACCGGAAAGCGGCAACACCTGCGCCTCATCCCGCAAAACCGCCGCTTCCAGCGCCGACAACCCCGTCTGCAAGGCGTTCAGGGCGCTTCGCGTCACTGCGGCGCCCATCGTCACCTCCAACGCCGAAAGACCACGCAAATGGAAAACCAGCGTGTAAGCCTCAAAAGTCGTCCCTGTATTCATCATGCCCCCGGTTTTATAAATGACACAACCAAGCATTCTATAAAAATAGACCCAATGACGATGTTACCGCTTTTTACAGCCCTTGCGAGCAGCGATGCGCGCCTGACGGCGCGGGGCTTTTCAGGATAAACCGTGATCTCGCCGCGTCGTTGCGCGGGAATGAAGGAGATTGGGCATCAAGTGCGCGCGGTAGGTGTAATGTTGCAATAGGTTGTTCCCGCTAAGACGAGAAGCATGAGGCTTGTAGCCGAGGGCGGAATGTGGCCGTCGGCTGTTGTAATAGGCAAGAAAGGCAGCCAGGAGGCGCGCTCAGTGCTGTTGGCATAGCTCTGGCGTAAGCCCATTCTCGTAGGCAGGTCTGGATGAAGCGCTCGGCCTTGCCATTAGGCAGGTTGACCTTGCCCCTCGTGGGAGAGGGGGCGGCCTTTGGAGAGGGCCGGAGAAAGCGGGCGGCGGTTCAGCGCGAAACAACGTTGAAACCGGCTGCCCCCCTTTCCCGCCCTGCGCGCCCTCTCCCCATGCGGGAGAAAGCAGAGGATAAAATTACGGAAAACTAGACTGGCGGGGTATCTTCCGCAGGCGGCGGATTCTTTTTTTGCGGCAGACGCAGCAACGCCTGCGCGTAGCCGGAGAGACCATAGACGCAGAACAGGCCGAAGAGGATTTCGGCGGCGTAGGGGGACGAGAACAGGGCGAAAAGCAACACCATGGCCAGCACCACCACAAAGGGAACGCTTTTCTTGAGGTTGATGTCCTTGAAGCTGTAAAAGCGCACACTGGAAACCATGGAAAGCCCCGCGAAGACGGTGATGAAAGCCGCCAGCCAGCGCACTTCCGCGCCCGACACTCCTTGCGCCATCATCGCCCAGACAAAGCCGACGACCAGCGCGGCGGCGGCGGGGCTGGGCAAGCCCTGAAAATAACGCTTGTCCATGACTTCCAGTGTGGTATTAAACCGCGCCAATCGCAGCGCAGCGCCCGCGCAATAGATGAAGGCGGCAATCCAGCCCGGACGGCTTATGCCGAGCAAGGCCCATTCGTAGATCACCAGCGCCGGAGCGACGCCAAAGCACACCATGTCGGAAAGCGAATCGTATTCCGCGCCGAAGGCCGATTGCGTATGCGTCAGTCGCGCCACCCGACCGTCCAGCCCGTCCATGATCATGGCGATGAAAATGGCGGCGGCGGCTTTTTCAAAGTCGCCCTGTATGGCCTGCACAATGGCGAAAAAACCGAAAAACAGCGCCGCCGTGGTAAACAGGCTGGGCAGAAGGTAAATGCCCCGGCGTTTCAATTCCGGATTAAACAGGGTCTTGCGCGGTTTGAGTTCAGGCATGGGGGATTCTGGCAAATTCAGCAATGAGGGTGCTCGAAGCATACACCTTGTCGCCAATGCTGACCCGCACCTCGGTATCCAGCGGCAGGTAAACATCGACGCGCGAACCAAAACGGATGAAGCCGTAACGCTGTCCGCGCGCCAGTTTCATGCCGGGTTCCATGTAATTCAGGATGCGCCGCGCGATGAGGCCGGCGACCTGCACACAGGTCACTTCCTGCCCGCCCGCGCCTTTCAGGTGCATGGCGCAGCGTTCGTTTTCGCTGGAGGCTTTGTCCAGCGCGGCGTTCACGAATTTGCCGGGGCTGTACCACACCTGTTTGACTTCGCCATCAATGGGCGAGCGGTTGGAATGCACGTCAAACACATTCATGAACACGCTCACCTTCAGGGCGCGACGTTGCAGGTAACGGTCCTCGCATTCCTCGATGGCGACAATGCGTCCGTCGGCGGGCGCGACCACGCTGTGCAACCCGTCGCCCAGTCCGCCCACATTGCGCGGCGGATCGCGGAAAAATTGCAGCACGAAAAAAACGAACAGCCAGAAGGGCGCCGCCCACAGGGGGCCAAGTCCCCATTGAACCAGCGCCGCCACGATGAGCGCAATCAACAGGAAAGGCCAGCCTTCCCTGGCGAAAAGAGGATGAGGATAGTCAGGCATCAGGCATCGGGGATCAGAAAAAATCTGCGGGCGGGTGATTGGGTGATTATCAATGGGTTAAAAAGCGGCAATAGCGTTGCGCTGACCGCGCCTGTCTTTACTTTTCAGGGTCAAGACCCATGAGGGCGCGGGTTGCGTAGCGAGAGCGAACAACTTTCCAGTTTTCTCCCTCTTTTTCTTGAACAATCCAGCCTTTCCCCTGTTTTTCTTCTGCAAGGCATCCGGTCAGAGCAACGCAAAACCAGTCCGTCCGGCCCATGTCCATGCCATAGATACTGCTCATTTTTTCAGCGTTTGCCTTTGACTGCGCCCCGGTATCCGTAGCAGCTTTGACGCATTCATCCAGTTCCGCTTGCCGCGCCTCCGAAAGGCCACCCTGCCATTGCGGCGGTGAATAGCCGAATTGCCGACAAACATAAGACGGTTCCTGCGCCAGGACCATCGCGGAACACAGGAGCAACAGCAACAGCGATTTTTTCATTGACATCTCTTGATCGGGAATTCGCTATGTTTAAAAAACTTGCCGCAAAGAAACTCTGGATAAATCAAAATCCGTCATTCCCGTTTATCAAGGGAATGACGGTTATTCAGAATTTTCTTAGTTCTTCGACTGATCGACCAGTTTGTTCTTCTTGATCCACGGCATCATGTCGCGCAGTTGTCCGCCGACTTTTTCGACCGGGTGGGCGGCGAGCAGGCGGCGGCGGGCGGTCATGGCAGGGTAGCCGATGCGACCTTCAAGAATGAACTGTTTGGCGTAGTCGCCGTTCTGGATGCGTTTCAAGGCCGTCCGCATGGCTTCGCGCGACTGGGCGTTGATGACTTCCGCGCCGGTCACGTATTCACCATATTCGGCGTTGTTGGAAATGGAATAATTCATGTTGGCGATGCCGCCTTCGTAGATCAGATCCACGATCAGCTTCATTTCGTGCAGGCATTCAAAATAGGCCATTTCCGGCGCGTAACCGGCTTCCACCAGCGTCTCGAAACCCATTTTCATCAGTTCCACCGCGCCGCCGCAAAGCACCGCCTGCTCGCCGAAGAGGTCGGTTTCGGTTTCTTCGCGGAAGGAAGTTTCAATGACGCCGCCCTTGGCGCCGCCGTTGGCGGCGGCGTAGGAAAGGGCGATGTCCTTCGCCTTGCCGGATTTGTCCTGATACACGGCAATCAGCGAAGGAACGCCGCCGCCTTTGAGATACTCGGAACGCACGGTATGCCCCGGCCCCTTGGGCGCAATCATGTTGACATCCACGTCATCCCTGGGGATGACCTGATTGTAATGAATGTTGAAGCCGTGCGCGAAGGCCAGCGCCGCGCCTTTTTTCAGGTGGGGCGCGACCTCTTCGTTATAGACCTGGGGAATGTTCTCGTCGGGCAACAGCAGCATCACCACATCCGCGCCCTTGACCGCCTTGGCGATTTCCTCGACTTTCAGTCCGGCGGTTTCAGCCTTTTTCCAGGACGCGCCGCTCTTTCTCAGCCCCACTGTGACCTTGACGCCGGAATCCTTGAGGTTCTGGGCATGGGCGTGGCCTTGCGAGCCGTAACCGACGATGGTGACTTTCTTGCCTTTGATGAGGGAAAGGTCGGCGTCTTTGTCGTAATAAACTTTCATGGGAAAAATCCTCTTTCGATAAAAATGGGGGTCAGACTTTGAGAATGCGGTCGCTGCGACCGATGCCGGAAACTCCGGTACGCACGGTTTCCAGTATCAAGCCGGAATCCAGGGCGTTGATGAAGGAATCCAGCTTGGCGCTGGTTCCTGTCAATTCGATGACATAGGTGAATTCGGTCACGTCGAGAATGCGCCCGCGAAAAATATCCGAGATGCGCTTCATTTCTTCCCGATCCTTGCCGATGGCGCGCACCTTGATGAGCATCAGTTCGCGCTCGACGTGCGCGGAATCGGAAAGATCGACCACCTTCACCACATCCACCAGTTTGTTCAACTGCTTGGTGATTTGTTCCAGCACTTCGTCGGAGCCGCGCGTGACAATGGTCATGCGCGACAGCGAAGCGTCTTCGGTGGGCGCCACAGTCAGCGATTCGATGTTGTAGCCGCGCGCGGAAAACAGCCCCGCCACATGGGAGAGCGCGCCCGCTTCGTTTTCCAGCAAAATGGAAATAATGTGTCGCATGTCGTTTGCCTTACAGGTCTTCAGCCAGAATCATTTCGGTCAGCCCCTTGCCGGTCGCCACCATGGGAAACACATTGGCGGTCGGATCGATGATGAAATCCAGGAACACCAACCGATCCTTGTATTTCGTAAAGGCTTTTTCCAGCGCGGGTCGCACGTCTTCCGGCTTTTCGATTTTCATGCCGACATGCCCATACGCTTCCGCGAGTTTGACGAAATCCGGCAGCGAAGTCACATAGGACTGGGAATAACGTTTGGAATAGAACATTTCCTGCCACTGCCGCACCATGCCCAACATGCCGTTATTCAGATTGATGATCTTGATCGGCAATTCAAACTGCTTGCAGGTGGAAAGCTCCTGGATGCACATCTGGATGGAACCCTCCCCGGTAACACAGGCAACGGTCGCCTCCGGGTTGGCGAAGCTCACGCCCATCGCGTAGGGTAATCCCACGCCCATGGCGCCCAGCCCGCCGGAATTGATCCAGCGCCGGGGCTTGTCGAATTTGTAATGCTGCGCGGCAAACATCTGGTGTTGCCCCACATCGGAGGTGATGAAGGCGTCTCCGCCAGTCACTTCGTAGAGTTTTTCCACCACGAACTGCGGCATGATGCGCTCGCCCTGCTTGTATTTCAGGCCGTCTTTGGCGCGCCAGTCCTCAATCTGCCGCCACCAGTCGGAGAGATCGACCGTGG
>JAIRZG010000045.1 GCA_031267345.1 Zoogloeaceae bacterium | reverse complement strand
TGTCGGCAAGGGCTTGACCAGATGCGGGGCTAAAAGCTTCCACTCTGCTTCCGTCAGATCGCTTGGGTACATCCTCTTCTCCAGAGCATCTGTAATGACCTGCTACTGCATTTCTCGTGCCAATTTTTAAAACAGCTTCTCAGACAGGGAACTGACCCGCGCTCCGGATAAAAAAACGGAAGGCCGCGGCCTTCCGTTTTGGGGAAAACAGAAACCCTGATCAGAAGGTGTGTCTCAGGCCGATATTGAGACCGTTCTGGTAGCCATCGCCACCGTTGCTGGAGTCGCCAGTGGAGGCGACGCGGCGGACCTTGTTGGCCTTGCCGCCGTCTTCGTTGTCGTTGCTGATGTCCGAGTAAGCGGCATAGAAGTTGGTGCGTTTGGAAAGCGCGTAGGTGTAGCCCACAGCATATTGCTTGGATTTGCCCGCGCTGGCGTCTGTTTGGTCATCCAGCTTGGACTGTGTGAAGGAAGCCTGGATGGCGTGTTTGCCAAACGGCACGGTTGCGCCCAGAAGCCAGGATTTCAGGGTGATGTCATTCCAACCGGGATTGGAGACCGAGAGTTTGTTTTTGTCGTAGAAAGCGTGCAGCTTGACGACTTTGAAGTCATAGGTTCCGCCGACCGCCCAGTTGGTGATTTTGGGTTTGATCGTGCCCAAAATGCCTGCGCCGTCGTCATCATCCTTGATGCGATGGTAAGAGACGCCGACATCAATGGGGCCGTTGGTGTAACGCGGCAGCAGCGCGATCACGGTATTGTCGTGCCTGTTTTCCAGATTTTCTGTCGCAAGGGCGTTGGTCGAATAAGCCGCTGTCACGTTGAATCCGCCGAAACTGGGCGAAACGTAGGCGATGGCGTTATCCACGCGTGTGGGGTCGAACAGGTTTTCGCCGAGCGTAGTCAGCCCCGCCGCGAATACGTTGCGGTATTGCCCGACCGTGCCGCTTTTGAAGGGGTCGATGGAAGAAAGCAGACTGTAGTGCGGCGCGTACAGGCGACCGGCGATGACCGTGCCGAAATTGCCGGTCAGTCCCGCATAGGCTTGCCGCCCGAACAGACGACCACTTTGTCCCAGAACGCCGGTATCCGCCGCAAAGCCGTTTTCCAGCACGAACAGGGCTGTCAGTCCGTTGCCCAGGTCTTCGGCGCCCTTGAAGCCCAGACGGTTGCCGGAAGAAATGCCGGAATCTATGGAATTTTTGCCGCCCACGTCAGAATTGGCGTTATCGCCGCGATGCGAAACACCGACATCGATTACGCCGTAAATCTGCACGTTGGATTGCGCGAGCGCCGCGCCGGAAGCCAGAGCGGCAACGGTGAGTGCAATGAGTTTTTTCTGCATGAAAATCTCCTTGGTATGTGTTGAAAAATGGAATGTATTTTTGTTGCTGGTCGAAGATTAGCGACGCGACGCCCCGCCGCCAACGATTTATTGCTGCTTTGTCTATAAGGCATCCGCATGAATACATATGCGCCCTTTTGCATAAGCAAATCTCTGATTCCTGAAACGTAAGGACAGACCCCAGACGCCCGTCCATTGTCCAGGCCGCGCGGCATTTTAAGGCGACGGGCGGTCACGGAGGATGCCCGTATGGCTGTCTTCTGTGTAACAATGCGCCGTTCATCCAATCTGCTTTTCCCATCATGAAAACTGTTCTCATTGTTTTTGCTCTGGTTGTGCTGGCTTTGGTGTTGCCCGTGTTTATGGCGCCGAAGACGCTGCCGGAGGGATTTGATCGTAATCTGCCCTGGCAGATTACGCTGGATGCGGCGGGGAACAGCGCGGTTTTCGGGCTGACGCCGGGGCAAAGCCGACTGGCGGACGCCAGGGCGTTGTTTGGCGGCGATTTTGACGTGGCGGTTATTGCCGCCTCAAATCAGGTCGGCGCGCTGGAAGTCGATTACGCGCAGCGTTCCTTCGGTATGCTGCTGGCGCGGCTGATTCTCACACTGGAAGCGACGCCGGAAGAGATTGACGCCATGCGCGAACGGGCGCTCAAGCGCGAATACAAGGAAGGCAGCACCAAAAAATTCACCCTGCATCCGGATGACCGCGCCCGCGCCGAAGACGCCGTTATCCGCGCCATCAGCCTGATTCCCAACGCCCGCCTGGACGAGGAGACCATTACGCGGCTCTTCGGTAAGGCGGCGGAAACGCTGCCCGAAGGCAAAACCCTGACGCATTACCTGTATCCGGACAAGGGTCTGGACATTGTGATCGACGAAAAAGGACGGGATATTCTGCAATACGTCGCGCCCGGGGATTTTGACGCCCGAATCCGCGCCCCGCTGGAACAGGCGCCATCCGCGCCCGACGCGCGACGGGAAGACGCGCGGCAAGACACTGGACAGTCGCGCAATCTTTGCTAGAATGCGCCCTCTTTCGCGGAGAGGTGGATGAGTGGTTTAAGTCGCACGCCTGGAAAGCGTGTTCAGGGTAATACCCTGACGGGGGTTCGAATCCCCCCCTCTCCGCCAGTTGCAGCGCAACATTCACAAAAATTTCCCGACGTAAACCTCTGTACAACCGCGCTTGTCGGCAATAACGCCGCGCGTTGATATCCGGTCAGCAAGAAATTGGCGACAGGCCTTCAGGCCAGGGTTCGCTCCCACCGCCCAAAAGGGCGGGGTTTCAACCGGAGTTGGTTTTACGATGAAAAAAGCGCCTGACGGGCTGCGCGGCAGCGCGTCCGGCGCCTGATTTTGAGGGATGGTCGGGGCGGCGGGATTCGAACTCGCGACCCCTTGCACCCCATGCAAGTGCGCTACCAGGCTGCGCCACGCCCCGACACAAGGGCGCGAGTATATAAGGTTGGGTTCCGGCTGGCAAGCAAGGCGCGTATTGCTTGTCCGCAAACACCTCAGGCCGGGAATTGCGGGTATTGCGGCAGGGGGTGGGTGGCGTGCAGGTGTTGGTAAGTGCGGGAAAAGCGGGCGGCTTTGAGGGCGTCGCCGTGTTTCAGGGCGAGTTTCATGTTGTCCAGCACCATGTCATAGATGTGGCAGACGCCTTCTTCGCTCTGCAACAGATTGTCGCTCAATTCGGCGGCGACAATGGCAGGGAGGTGTTCGTGTTCCGCGATGGCGTCGATTTCGTTGTAGTCCAAGTCGCAGAAATCAAGACAGTCTTTGAGGGAGAGCATGGCGTTTCTCCTTTGGCGGCGCGCGCCAACAGCGGCGGCGGGCGTGTTCATCCGGCGTGAAGTCAGGGCGTCCGCAGTGTTTCAGGGGGGCGCGGGAGGGATTCGACCTTGTGCTTGTTATCGGTGGCGAACCGCTTTCTTTATAAGCCGGGGGCGGCGGAAAAGCAAATGCCGCCGCTTTCGTCGGCTATCCTTCCCGATTCCCCACGCCGCCAGGCGCTGTTGCGGTTCGCAGGGACAGTTCGGCGGCGGCGAGGTTGGCGGGGATGCCGAGGAGGACGATGACATCGCCGGCTTTTATGCGCGTATTCGGAGTGATGGCGATGCTTTTGATGCCCCGCCGCTGGATGGCGCGGACTTCGCAGTCCAGTTCCGCCATGTCCAGTTCTTCCAGTGAGCGACCGATGCTGCTGGAGCCGGGGCCGATCCAGACGGAATGGAGGCGGGGGTGCAGGTCATTGTCGCCGCCGTGTTCGCCGGGGCTGTAGAAAAAACCGCGCAGGAGCTGGTAGCGTTCGCTGCGCGTTTCGCGCACACGCCGCAGGACGCGGTTCATGGGCAGACCCATCAGCACCAGCGCATGCGTGGCGAGCATCAGGCTGGCTTCCAGGGATTCCGACACTACTTCGGTCGCGCCTGCCTTGGAAAGCGGTTCAAAAGCGCGTTCGTCCGCCGCGCGCGTGACTACGGGCAGTTCCGGACGGCAGTCGCGCACGTGGTGCAGGATTTTTTCGGCGCTGCGGATGTTGTCTACGGCGATGATGACCACGCCGGCGCGTTGCAATCCGGCGGAAAGCAGCGATTCGCGGCGGGTGGCGTCGGCAAAAACGATGCTTTCGCCCTGGGACGCCGCTTCGCGCACCCGTTCGGCGTCAATGTCCATCGCCATGTAGGCGACGCCTTCCTGTGCCAGAAAGCGGGCGAGAAACTGACCGCAGCGACCAAAACCGCAGATGAGGGCATGCTTTTCCGTCGTCATGCTTTTCGCGGCGGCCTGGGTGATCTGCACGGACTTCAGCAGCCATTCGCTGCGGATGAAGCGGGTGACGACACGCTCGCAATACTGGATGATGAAAGGCGCGATCAACATGGAAAGCACCAGCGCCGAGAGCAGCACCTGCACCACATGCGGCGGGATTTCGCCCGCCTCGCCCAGCAGCACGAAGCCGAATTCACCGCCCGCGCACAGCCAGAGCGCATCGCGCACGGCGTTGCCGGAAGTGACCTTCATGCGTCGCGCCACCGCCCAGACGATACAGCCCTTGACCAGCAACAGGGCGAACAGCGCCACCAGCACCGCCCACCAGTTGTCGAGCAGAATCGCCATGTCGAACTTCATGCCGATGGTGACGAAAAACAGTCCCATGAGCACATCGCGGAAGGGCTTGATGTCCGCTTCCACGGTATGTTTGTATTCGGTTTCGGAAATCAGCATTCCGGCGACGAACGCCCCCAGCGCCAGCGACAATCCGGCCAGTTCGGTGAGATAGGCGAGAAACAGGGTGATGAGGATGACATTGAGCGCGAAAATTTCCGGCGAGCGGGCGCGGGCGACAAAGTGGAACCACTGGCGCATCAGGCGTTGCCCGAAAAAGAGGATCAGGGAAAGCGTCACGATCGCCTTGAGCAGCGCGACGCCCATCAATACCGCCATTTGTTCGAGCGGCTTGGACAGCGAAGGCAGAAGGATGAGGAACGGCACCACCGCCAGATCCTGAAACAGCAGCACCCCGATAATGTCGCGTCCATGTGGCGCGTCCAGTTCCAGACGTTCGGTCAACAGCTTGGAGATGACGGCGGTAGACGACATGGATAGCACGCCGCCAATCGCCAGCCCCAGTTGCCAGGAATGTCCGCCGAGAATGGCGATAGCGGCAAAAACCAGCGTGGTCAGCATTACCTGCGCCAGCCCCAGACCAAACACCGTGCGTTTCATGGCCTTGAGTTTGGACAGCGAAAATTCCAGGCCAATGGAAAACATCAGAAAGACCACGCCGAATTCCGCCAGTTGTTCGGCATCGTTGCTGTCTTCCATGAAGTGAAAGGCGTGTGGCCCGATCAGACTGCCGACCAGCAGATAACCCAGCACCGGCGGCAAATTGACGCGCCGGAAAAGGACAACCGCCAGCACCGATGCGCCCAGTAACATCAAAATCAGTTGCAGCGTATTCATGGATCAGTGACGCAGGTTGTTATAATCCACGTTATCTTATCAGCGACCAAAAGCCGGAATCCGCCTTTGGTCGATCTATTTTGCGGATAAAGACAGGCGAAGCCTGACTTTATTCGGTGGAAAAGTAACGAAATTGCATCCTGTCATGCCTGTGTCCTCAAAAAATCCCTCTTGCAATCGCGTCCTTGAACTGGCGGCGCGTACCCTGCGGATTGAAGCGGCGGCGGTCAGCGCCCTGATTCCGCGCCTTGACGCCGCCTTTGCCCGCGCGGTGGAACTGATTATGACGGAGACGGGCGCGGGAACGGGGCGGGTCATTGTCAGCGGCATGGGCAAGTCCGGGCATGTCGCGCGCAAACTGGCGGCTACGCTCGCTTCCACCGGAACGCCCGCTTATTTTGTCCATCCCGGCGAGGCCGGTCACGGCGATCTGGGCATGGTGCAGGGCCACGATATTTTTCTGGCGCTCTCCAATTCCGGCGAAACCGAGGAACTGTTACGCATTCTGCCCGCCGTGCGTCGTCAGGGCGCGAAGCTCATCGCCATGACCGGCAATCCGGCTTCGATGCTGGCGTGCGCGGCGGATGTGCACCTAGACGCCAGCGTCGCGGAAGAAGCCTGTCCGCTGAATCTCGCGCCTACCGCCAGCACCACCGCCGCGCTGGCGCTGGGCGACGCGCTCGCCGTGGCGTTGTTGGACGCGCGCGGCTTCGGCCCGGAAGACTTCGCCCGTTCGCACCCCAGCGGCAATCTGGGGCGCAGGCTGCTGACCTATGTGCGCGATGTCATGCATCCGGCGGCAAGCGTCCCTGCCGTGCGTCCGGACGCGCCGCTCACCGAGGTCATTCTGGCGATCAGCAAGGGCGGGTTGGGCATGACGGCGATTACGGACGCGAGCGGCCTGATTCTGGGCATCTTCACCGACGGTGACTTGCGCCGCGCCTTCGAGCAGGGCGTGGAGTTGCGTCAGGCGCTCATCGGCGCGTTAATGCACCCCAATCCTTACCGCATCGCGCCGGAAAAACTGGCGGTGGAAGCGGTGGAAATCATGGAACGTCGGCGCGTCAACCAGATATTGGTCGCCGATGCCGACGGGCGGCTGTTGGGCGCGCTCAACATGCACGACCTTTTTGCCGCCAAGGTGATCTGATGACCGAACTGCGCGAACGCGCCGCCCGTATCAAGCTCATGGCCTTCGACATTGACGGCGTGATGACCGACGGGCGGCTGTATTACACCGACGCCGGACAGGAAATCAAGGCGTTCAACGTCCAGGATGGTCAAGGCTTGCGCGCGCTGCAACAGGCGGGCATCGAGCTTGCCGTCATCACCGGACGCACCTCCGGCGCGGTGGCGGCAAGGGCGCGGGATCTGGACATCCGCCATCTTTTTCAGGGCGTCGCCGACAAACACGCCTGCATGGGCGCGTTGCTCGCCCGACTGCGTTTCTCCTGGGAAAACATGGGCTACATGGGGGACGACGTGATCGATTTGCCGGTGCTGCGCGCCGCCGGTTTTGCCGCCGCGCCCGCCAACGCGCATTCGCGGGCATTGGCGGAGGCGGGCTACATCGCTGCGACCAGAGGCGGCGAAGGCGCGGTACGCGAAGTCTGCGACTTTATTCTGGCGGCGCGGGGTGGGCGCGAAAATCCATGATCCGCAAGGTTGGCATCACCAACCTGTTGCCGCTGCTGGCCTTGATCGGCCTTGTCGCGCTGACCTTCTGGCTGGAAGAAAGCGCCCATCCGCCCGCGCCGCAGGCGGATGTTCCTCTGCGCCACGATCCGGACGCCAGCGCCGAAAATTTCGTCGTGCTGCGCTTTGATGTCAATGGCAACCTGCGCTATCGGCTTGTCGCCGACCACATGGAACATTTTCCGGATGACGACAGCAATCATGTGCGGATGCCGCGCCTGATTTCGTACCGACCCCAATCCCCGGAAGTCACCCTGAGCGGCAAATCGGCGATCATCACCGAACAGGGCAAGCGGGTGCTGGTGCAGGAAGACGTGGTGCTGACGCGCGCAGCTTTTGCCGACAATCCCGCGCTCATTGCCCGCACGCCGGAGCTTGTCGTGCTGCCGGACGAGGGCAAAGCCTTCAACCAGCATCCGGTGCGCATCACCCAGGGCGAAAACTGGCTCTCCGGCGTGGGGCTGCAAGTGGATAACAATCAGTCTACCTTTGTGCTGCAAAGCCATGTGCGCGGCGAATATCTGCGCAAGGCGAAACCCAGAATCCCTCAAACCCCTTGATCTCCGGAAAATTTTCTATGTCCCGCCTGGTGTTTTTGCCCTTCATTGTTCTGCTGTTCGCTTTTCCCGTTCGCGCCGAACAGGCTGACCGCGACAAGCCCATCGCCCTGGAAGCCGAGCGTATCGCCATCGACGATCTCAAGCGGGTGCAGACGCTGGAAGGCAACGTGGTGCTCACGCAGGGGACGCTGACGATCCATTCCGACAAAATCGTGGTGACGGAAGACGCGGCGGGCTTTCGGCACGGCGTCGCCTTTGCCGGGCCGGGCGGTCTGGCGCGCTTCAAACAGAAGCGCGAAGGGCGCGATGAGTGGATGGAAGGCGAGGCCGAGCGCATCGAATACGATACGCGCACGGAAGTGGCTGAATTTTTCCATCGCGCTTGGGTGAAAAGCGGCGCGGATCAATTGCGCGGCGATTACATCTGGTACGACGCCATTTCCGAACGCTATCTGGCGACAGCGGGCGAAAATCACGCTGGCGATGCTGCGCCGCCGCGTGTACGGGTCATCATCCAGCCCAAAAACAAACCCGCGCCGGAAGGGGAAACCGACGTTGAATCCGTACCCAGGGAAGTTTTGCAACTCAAGGCCGCGCCCGACCCTGCCCCGCCGGAACCCCCATAAAAAAGGCGTTGCGAGGATAAAAACACCGCTTTTCGGGCAGATGGGCGCATCAACGCGCAGGGGAATGACGAGGGTTTGACGCGCCCTGACGGGATGCCTATAATCGCCGCTCTTTTGTTGCGGGGTCGGTAGCTCAGTCGGTAGAGCAGCGGACTTTTAATCCGTTGGTCGCGAGTTCGAGTCTCGCCCGACCCACCAGCGCGGGACTTCGCGTGCTCAAATTGCAATCAAAACGCAGGTTTTGTATCATGCGCGCTCGTTTGGGGTGTTAGCTCAGTTGGTAGAGCAGCGGACTCTTAATCCGTAGGTCCACAGTTCGAACCTGTGACACCCCACCACCCTTTTCCCCGCTCACGCGCCCATATCGGCGCCGGGCAGGTTTTATCAGGAGTTTTTTATGGCCATCACCCGCACCCGTCGTTCTTCCATCGAGCGTCGTTGCCTTTCCAAAACCGGCAAACGCATTTTTCGCGGCAAAGGCGCCGCCATGATGCGGATGATGTATCAGGCGGAATGTCAGGCGCGTAACCGCAAATCGCTGGGCGAAAAAAAGGCGCGGACGCCGGAATAAAAAACGCCCGGACCCATGCCCCGTCAGCACTGCCTGTCGGGGCTTTTCGTTTTCTGATTCCTGAAACCCATGCCCCAGCATCGACTTGCGCGCGCATTGTTGGCCTTGCCCAGAGCGGGCAAGCGTCTTGTGGCCTTGTGCGTGGATATTGCCCTGTGCGTCCTGACCGTCTGGCTGGCGTTTTATCTGCGTCTGGGTGAATGGCTGTGGCCTCTGGGCAATTCGTCATCGCCGCAGATGTTGGCGATGCGCCCGCATTACGCCGTCCTGGCCTCTATCGCGCTGGCCCTGCCAATTTTCATCCGGCAGGGCTTTTATCGCGCCATTTTCCGTTATTCGGGCACGGCGGCGGTGCGCGCCATTTGCGTGGCGATGTTGCTCTATGGCGCGCTGTTCGCCCCGCTCATTCTGTTCGTCGGCCTGCCGGGCGTACCGCGCACCATCGGCGTCATTCAACCGCTGACGCTGTTTGTCGCCGTCGCCCTCTCCCGCCTTCTCGCCCGTTACTGGCTGGGCGGCCTGTACATGAAACAATCGACGCGCGACGCCCTGCCGAAAGTATTGATTTATGGCGCGGGCGACGCGGGGCGCCAACTGGCTGGCGCTCTGGCATACAACATTGAAATGCGCGTGGTCGGTTTTCTTGATGACGACGCCAACCTGCACGGGCACACCCTGAACCATTTGCCGGTGCATAACCCGGAGCATCTGCCGGAACTGGTCGCGCGCCTGGACATCAAGGCCGTGCTGCTGGCCCTGCCGCGCATCGACCGCGCGCGCCGCAACGCCATTCTGGCGCGCATGACGGACGCGCATGTCGCCGTGCGTTCGCTGCCTGCGCTGACCGCGCTGGCGCAAGGCAAGGTAAACATGGCTGACCTGCATGAACCGGACATTGACGACCTGCTGGGACGCGCGCCCGTCGCGCCCGACCCGCAGTTGCTCGCCTGCAACATCACGGGCAAGGCAGTGCTGGTCACGGGCGCGGGCGGCTCCATCGGCAGCGAACTGTGCCGCCAGATTCTCGCGCTCAACCCAACAACCTTGCTGCTGCTGGAACAAAGCGAATTCGCGCTCTATCGCATTCATCACGCGCTCGTAGAACAATACGGCGAAGCCATCCGCGTCGTTCCCCTACTGGGTTCGGTGTGTGACGCGGCAAGACTTGCCGAAATCCTGCGCGCTTTTTCCCCGCAAACGATTTACCACGCCGCCGCCTACAAACATGTGCCGCTGGTCGAAGCCAATCCGGCGGAAGGCCTGAAAAACAATGCATTCGGCACCCTGATCAGCGCGCAGGCGGCAAAGGCGCATGGCGTGGCGGATTTTGTGCTCATCAGCACCGATAAGGCGGTGCGTCCCACCAATATCATGGGCGCGAGCAAGCGACTGGCGGAAATGACCTTGCAGGCGCTGGCGGCGCGAACAGAAAAGGGCGGAACCCGCTTTTCCATGGTGCGTTTCGGCAATGTGCTGGGGTCTTCCGGCTCGGTTGTGCCGCGTTTTCGTCAGCAAATCCGCGCCGGCGGGCCGATGACGCTGACGCATCCGGAGATCACCCGCTATTTCATGAGCATCCCGGAAGCCGCGCAACTGGTGATTCAGGCCGGAGCGATGGCCTCAAAAGGGCAAGGCGGCGATGTGTTCGTGCTCGACATGGGCGAACCGGTGAAAATCCTGCATCTGGCGCGGCGCATGGTGGCGCTCTCCGGCCTGACCGTGCAGGATGCGGAACACCCCGATGGCGACATCCGCATCGACATTACCGGTCTGCGCCCCGGCGAAAAACTCTACGAAGAATTGCTGATCGGCGACAACCCCGAACCGACGACGCATCCGCGCATCATGAAAGCCCGCGAAAACTTTTTGCCCTGGCCCGAACTTGAAACTCGCCTGAACACCCTGCAAACCGCCCTTGACGCCAACGACTACCCGCGTATCCGCCAACTTCTCGCCATAACCGGAATCCGGGATCCGGAATCCGCGACAAGCTGAGACGTCTTTGCGCAAGTCAAAATTCGTCACGCCGCGTTCGCGCGTAATTGAAAATATACAATGACATCAATGACATATATCCGCTCGCGCTTGGGCAAATCCGGGCGTTGCTTGCCGCCGCAAGAGGAGATCGCGCCATCGAGTTCAAGGAAAAATCCATCCGGGGAGAAGCCGTATCCTTTACGCTTTCCGGCAAGGGAATCTCCGCCATCCTGCTGAAAATGGAGGAAGTCCAGGGGCGCGTCGATACGCCGGGGTGAAATGACTTGCCCCCGTTAAAGATACGTTACCAGCGGGCGTACAGGGACAAAATGGTATCATGCGATTCTTTTCCATTCAGGTTGCTTCCCGCCATGCGACAAGCTGAAATCTCCCGCAACACGCTGGAAACCCGGATCAGTGTGCGTCTCAATCTGGACGGCTCCGGGCAGCGCCGACTTTTGACTGGCGTTCCCTTTCTTGAACACATGCTGGACCAGATCGCCCGACATGGGATGTTTGATCTGGAAATCGAGGCCAAGGGCGATCTGCAAATTGACGATCATCACACGGTTGAGGACATCGGCATCGCGCTGGGACAGGCGTTCGCCAAAGCTTGGGGCGACCGGAAGGGGCTTACGCGTTACGGGCAGGCTTATGTACCGCTCGATGAGGCGCTCTCGCGGGTGACGCTCGACCTTTCCGGGCGTCCCGGCCTCTTTATGGACGTGGAATTCAGCCGCGACACCATCGGCCTTTTTGACGTGGAACTGGTGCGCGAGTTCTTTCAAGGACTGGTCAATCACGCGGGCATTACCCTGCATATCGACAACCTGAAGGGCGCGAACGCCCACCATCAGGCGGAGACCATCTTCAAAGCGTTCGGTCGCGCCTTGCGGATGGCGGTGACGCCGGACGCGCGCATGGCGGGGCTGGTTCCGTCGACCAAGGGCATCCTGTAATGACGATTGCCGTCATTGATTACGGCATGGGTAATCTGCGCTCGGTGCTGCAAGCCTTGCTCAAGGTTGCGCCGGATCGGGACACGCGCGTGACCTCCGATCCGGCGGAAGTCGTCGCCGCCGAACGGGTGGTATTCCCCGGTCAGGGCGCCATGCCGGACTGCATGGCGGAACTCGAACGCCGTGGTCTGCGTTCCGCCGTGCTGCAAGCGGCGGCGGAAAAACCCTTCCTTGGCGTCTGCATCGGCCTGCAAATGCTCTTTGAGCAAAGCGAAGAAGGCGACGCGCGGGGCCTTGGCGTTTTCCCCGGTCAGGCGCGTCGCTTTGCCAATCCCCTGCTGGACGCCGGACAGAAAAAACTGAAAGTGCCGCACATGGGCTGGAATCAGGTGTGGCGACAAGGCCAGCATCCGCTCTGGGCGGGCATTGAAGATGGCGCGCGCTTTTATTTCGTGCACAGCTATTGCGTATTCCCGACCGATACGGCGCTGGTTGCCGGACGCTGCGAATACGGCTTGCCCTTTACCTGCGCGGTGGGGCGGGCTAATATCTTCGCCGTGCAGTTTCATCCGGAAAAAAGCGCCAGAGACGGTCTGCAACTTTTGAAGAATTTTGTTTCCTGGCAACCCTAGCTCATCCATCCTTCCTCCCCTTCTTTTTCCCACATTTCGATCATGTTGCTCATTCCCGCCATTGATCTCAAAAACGGGCATTGCGTCCGTCTGAAACAGGGCCTGATGGAACAGGTCACGGTTTTTTCCGAATCCCCCGCCGAACAGGCGCGGCATTGGCTGGATCAGGGCGCGCGCCGTTTGCATCTGGTCGATCTCGATGGCGCATTCGCGGGCGCGCCGAAAAACCGCAACGCCATTGCCGCCATTCTGTCAGAAGTCGGCGACGCCATCCCTGTGCAACTGGGCGGCGGCATTCGCGATCTGGATGCCATCGAACGCTGCCTTGACGCCGGTCTGACCTACGTCATCATCGGCACGGCGGCAGTGAAAAACCCAGGCTTTTTGCGCGACGCCGGTATCGCCTTCCCCGGCCACATCATCGTCGGGCTGGACGCGAAGGACGGCAAGGCAGCGACCGAAGGCTGGTCGAAACTCACCGGACACGAAGTCGTCGATCTGGCGAAAAAATACGAGGATTACGGTGTCGAAGCCATCATCTACACCGACATCGGGCGCGACGGAATGCTCACCGGCCTCAACGTGGAGGCGACCGTGCGTCTGGCGCAATCGCTCACCATTCCGGTCATCGCCTCCGGCGGCCTGTCTTCGGAGGACGACGTGCGCGCGCTGTGCGCGGTGGAGGGCGAAGGCATCGTCGCCACCATCGCCGGACGCGCCATTTACGATGGTTCGCTGGATTTCAGGAGCGCGCAAGCCTTGGCGGATAAACTGGGGAAAAGCGCCCCTTAAACATGCTCGCCAAACGCATCATTCCCTGTCTGGACGTAACCGCCGGGCGTGTGGTCAAAGGCACCAATTTCGTTGACCTGCGCGATGCGGGCGATCCGGTGGAAATCGCCCGTCGCTACGACGAGCAGGGCGCGGATGAAGTCGCTTTTCTCGACATCACCGCGTCCTCCGACCAGCGCGACATTATCCTGCATGTCATTGAGGCTTGCGCCCGTGAAGTGTTCATTCCCCTCACCGTGGGCGGCGGCGTCCGCAAGGTGGAAGACGTGCGGCGGTTGCTGAACGCCGGGGCGGACAAGGTTTCCATCAATACCGCCGCCGTCAATCATCCCGATCTGGTGGCGGACGCCTCGGCGAAAGTCGGCGCGCAGTGCATCGTGGTGGCGATTGACGCCAAACGTGTGGGGAGCGGCTGGCATGTCTACACCCACGGCGGGCGCAACGACAGCGGCATGGACGCGATCCGCTGGGCGCGGCAGGCAGAGGCGCTGGGCGCGGGCGAGATTCTGCTCACCAGCATGGATCGGGACGGCACGAAAAACGGCTTTGACCTCGAACTCACCCGCGCGGTTGCCGACGCCGTGAATATCCCGATCATCGCCTCCGGCGGCGTCGGCACACTC